>NZ_JBHXEM010000111.1:0-29714 GCF_042724755.1 Kitasatospora sp. NPDC127067
AGGGGGGACCCTGTGGGAGAGTAGGACGCCGCCGAACAATTCTTCAGAAGAACCCCCATCCGGGATCCGGATGGGGGTTCTTCGCGTTTCCGGGCGATTGTCAGAGCTTGAGTTTGAACCCGACGTGCGAGGCCGTGAAGCCGAGCCGCTCGTAGAAGCGGTGCGCGTCCGTGCGCGTCGCGTCGGAGGTGAGCTGGACGAGGTCGGCGCCGAGTTCCCGGGAGCGGTCGACGGCCCAGCGGATGAGGTCGGTGCCCAGTCCGCTGCCGCGTTCCTCGGCGTGGATGCGGACGCCCTCGATGATCGTTCGGGTGGCGCCGGCCCGGGAGAGGCCCGGGACGACGGTGAGCTGCAGGGTGCCGACGGTGCGGCCGGCCCGGTCGGCGACGACCAGGTGCTGGTGGGGGTCGCCGTCGAGGCGGGCGAAGGCGGCGCGGTAGGGGGTGAGGTCGTCGGGGCTCTCGCGGGTGGCGCCCAGCGGGTCGTCGGCCAGCATGGCCACGATCGCCGGCAGGTCGTCGGCGGTGGCCCGTCGGATCGTCAGAACAGCCGTTTCAGTCATGATCAGAGACTAGAAGCATGTGAGGCGGCCACCACACCCTGTCTACGCCCGTAGCACCCCTTCACGGCCCTTCTGAAGGGCCGTGGGTCCCGAGGGGCGTGGGCCCCATCGGCCGTCACTCCCCGGGCTTGGCGCTGGTGATGACGGCGAAGACGGCGCCGTGCGGGTCGGCCAGCTGGGCCAGACGGCCGACGCCGTGCACGTCCATGGCCGGGATCCGTACGGTCGCGCCGAGGGTGGCGGCGATGGCGAGGCTGGCGTCGGTGTTGGGGACCTCGAAGTAGGGGAGCCAGTGCGAGCCGGTGCCGCGCGCGGTGTGTTCGGGGCCGAGTTGCATGATGCCGCCGTGGGCGTCGTCGGTGCCGCCGCCGGCCGGGGTGAGGACGGTGTACATCACCTCGCCGAGCGGGACGTCCTGCTCCTGCCAGTCGAAGACGGCGCGGTAGAAGGACTTGGCGCGTTCGGCGTCGACGCTGTAGCACTCGGCCCAGCAGAGGCTGCCCTCCTCGGTGACGAGGTCCAGGCCGCGGGTGTCGTGCGGCTGCCAGACGGCGAAGTCGGCGCCGGTCGGGTCGGTGCAGCCGGCCATCCGGCCCGCGGTGAAGACGTCGAAGGGGGCGTACCGGACGCGGCCGCCGGACTGTTCGACCAGGGCGGTGGTGCGGTCGGCGTCCTCGGTGGCGAAGTAGAGCGTCCAGCCGGGCGGGGTCGCCTCGTCGGGGAGCGGGCCGAGGGCGGCGACGGTCCGGCCGTCGAGCTGGAAGAAGCCGTAGCCGCCGGCCTCGGGGCCGGCGGAGTCGAAGGTCCAGCCGAACAGCGTGGTGTAGAAGTCGACGGACGCGCGGGTGTCGGGGCTGCTCAGGTCGAGCCAGTCCGGGGAACCGGGGCGGAAGTCGGTGTTGAGCATGGCGGCACTGCTCCTCGGACGGGGCCCGGGCGGGCGCGGTCGACGGCGGTCCCCCTCGGTTCCTCCCAGCCTGGCACCTCGGCCGGGGCGGTGCACGGCAGGCAACGGTTCCGGGGCTGTCGGCACGGGGCGGTACGGTGCGTAGCGGCATTGATCCACCCGTACCGGTCGAAGGGGGTCCGGTGAGCAAGCAGGCGGCGCAGTCCGGGCAGCAGGTGCCGCACCAGCTCGCGCAGGTCGAGGGCGTGCTGGAGCGGATCACCTATGCCAATGAGGAGACCGGCTACACGGTGGCCCGGGTGGACACCGGGCGGGGCGGGAACGACCTGCTGACGGTGGTGGGCGCGCTGCTGGGGGCGCAGGTCGGCGAGTCGCTGCGGCTGCACGGGCGGTGGGGTTCGCACCCGCAGTACGGGCGGCAGTTCACGGTGGAGAACTACACCACGGTGCTGCCCGCCACAGTCCAGGGGATCCAGCGGTACCTGGGCTCGGGGCTGATCAAGGGGATCGGGCCGCGGTTCGCCGAGCGGATCGTGGAGCGCTTCGGGGTGGAGACCCTGGAGGTGATCGAGAACGAGCCGGGCCGGTTGATCGAGGTGCCGGGGCTGGGGCCGAAGCGGACGAAGAAGATCGCGGAGGCCTGGGAGGAGCAGAAGGCCATCAAGGAGGTGATGGTCTTCCTGCAGGGGGTCGGGGTGTCCACCTCGCTGGCCGTGCGGATCTACAAGCAGTACGGCGACGGCTCGATCGGGGTGGTGCGCAACGAGCCCTACCGGCTGGCCTCGGACGTGTGGGGCATCGGCTTCCTGACGGCGGACCGGATCGCCCAGGCGGTGGGCATTCCGCACGACAGCCCGGAGCGGGTGAAGGCGGGCCTGCAGTACGCGCTGTCGCAGAGCACCGACCAGGGGCACTGCTTCCTGCCGGAGGAGCGGCTGATCGCGGACGGGGTGAAGCTGCTCCAGGTGGACGTCGGATTGGTGATCGACTGCCTGGCGGAGCTGGTGGCGGCGGAGGGGGTGGTGCGCGAGGCGGTCCCGGGGGAGGGCGGCGAGCCGGTGACGGCGGTGTACCTGGTGCCGTTCCACCGGGCGGAGATCTCGCTGGCCAACCAGTTGGTCCGGCTGCTGCGGTCGGACGCGGACCGGATGCCGTGGTTCGGGAACGTGGACTGGCCGGTGGCGCTGGAGTGGCTGGCGAAGCGGACCGGGGCCGAACTGGCGCCGGAGCAGGAGCAGTCGGTGCGGCTCGCGTTGACCGAGAAGGTCGCGGTGCTGACGGGCGGTCCGGGGTGCGGCAAGTCGTTCACGGTGAAGTCGATCGTGACGCTGGCGCTGGCGAAGCGGGCCAAGGTGGTGCTGGCGGCGCCGACCGGCCGGGCGGCGAAGCGGCTGGCGGAGCTGACCGGGGTGGAGGCCTCGACGGTGCACCGGCTGCTGGAGCTGAAGCCGGGCGGGGACGCCGCGTACGACCGGGACCGGCCGCTGGACGCGGACCTGGTGGTGGTCGACGAGGCCTCGATGCTGGATCTGATCCTGGCGAACAAGCTGGTCAAGGCGGTGCCGCCGGGGGCCCACCTGCTGTTCGTGGGGGACGTGGACCAGTTGCCCTCGGTGGGCGCCGGGGAGGTGCTGCGGGATCTGCTGGCCGAGGGCGGGCCGATTCCGTCGGTGCGGCTGACCAGGATCTTCCGGCAGGCCCAGCAGTCCGGCGTGGTGACCAACGCGCACCGGATCAACGAGGGCAGGCCGCCGCTGACGGACGGTCTGGCGGACTTCTTCCTGTTCGCCGAGGACGACGCGGAGCGGGCGGCCGGGCTGACGGTGGACGTGGTGGCGCGCCGGATCCCGCAGAAGTTCGGCTTCGACCCGCGCCGGGACGTGCAGGTGCTGGCGCCGATGCACCGCGGCCCGGCCGGCGCGGGGAACCTGAACACCCTGCTCCAGGCGGCGGTGACGCCGGCCCGGGAGGGGCTGGCCGAACGCCGTTTCGGCGGGCGCACGTTCAGGGTGGGGGACAAGGTCACCCAGATCCGAAACAACTACGACAAGGGGCGCAACGGTGTCTTCAACGGCACGGTGGGAGTGGTGACCGCCCTCGCTGTCGACGACCAGCGGCTGACGGTGCTCACCGACGAGGACGAGGAGGTGTCGTACGACTTCGACGAACTGGACGAGCTGGCCCACGCGTACGCGGTGACGATCCACCGCTCGCAGGGCAGCGAGTACCCGGTCGTGGTGATTCCGGTCACCATGTCCGCTTGGACGATGCTCCAGCGAAATCTGCTCTACACCGCTGTGACCAGGGCGAGGAAACTGGTGGTGCTGGTGGGGTCACGCAAGGCGATCGGGCAGGCGGTCCGGGCCGTCAGCGCAGGTCGGAGGCACACCGCGCTCGACCATCGGCTGACAGCTGGATGATTATCCAACGGGATGGTTGCCTCTAATGTTCTCTTGACGTGAAGAGATTTACGGCAGAGCCTAGGGTGGTGCCGATCTTGTCCGGTTCGTACCGGCTGCGGCGGCAGGTTTTGTAGGGGCGGGCCCTTTCGGGCCACCCCGGGTGCGCGACTGTCCTCCGGATGGGGGATGGTAGAGACAGTCAGGGCACCTTGGAAGAGGATTCATTTCGTCGGTGAGGAAGACGTGAGCGACAACTCGGTAGTACTGAGGTACCAGGACGGCGAGTACGAGTACCCCGTCGTCGAGAGCACTGCGGGCAACTCCGGCTTCGACATCTCGAAGCTGCTCCCGCAGACCGGCCTGGTCACCCTGGACAACGGCTTCGGTAACACCGCCGCGTACAAGTCCGCGATCACCTTCGTGGACGGTGACAACGGCATCCTGCGGTACCGCGGCTACCCGATCGAGCAGCTCGCCTCCGATGGCGGCTTCATCGAGACCGCGTACCTCCTGATCAACGGCGAGCTGCCCAACGCGGACCAGCTGGCGGAGTTCAACCGCGAGATCACCCAGCACACCCTGCTGCACGAGGACGTCAAGCGCTTCTTCCAGGGCTTCCCGCGGGACGCCCACCCGATGGCCATGCTGTCCTCGGTCGTCGGCGCGCTGTCCACGTTCTACCCGGAGAGCCACAACCCGTTCGACGCGGCCCAGCGCCACCTGTCGACGGTCCGCCTCCTCGCCAAGCTGCCGACGATCGCCGCGTACGCGTACAAGAAGGCGATGGGCCAGCCCTTCGTCTACCCGCGCAACGACCTGAGCTACGTCGAGAACTTCCTGCGGATGACCTTCGCCGTCCCCGCCGAGGACTACGAGCTCAACCCGGTCGTCGTCAACGCGCTGGACAAGCTGCTCATCCTGCACGCGGACCACGAGCAGAACTGCTCGACGTCCACCGTGCGCCTGGTCGGCTCCAGCCACGCCAACCTGTTCGCCTCGATCTCGGCCGGCATCTCGGCCCTGTGGGGTCCGCTGCACGGCGGCGCCAACCAGGCCGTGCTGGAGATGCTGGAGAGCATCCAGAAGGACGGCGGCGACGTCGACGCCTTCATCACGAAGGTGAAGAACAAGGAAGCCGGCGTCAAGCTGATGGGCTTCGGTCACCGGGTCTACAAGGCCTTCGACCCGCGCGCCGCCCAGGTCAAGCTGCTCGCGCACGAGGTCCTCGGCCAGCTCGGCAAGAGCGACGAGCTGCTGGACATCGCGCTCAAGCTGGAGGAGCACGCCCTCAAGGACGACTTCTTCATCTCGCGCAAGCTGTACCCGAACGTGGACTTCTACACCGGCCTGATCTACCGCGCCATGGGCTTCCCGACCAGCATGTTCACCGTGCTGTTCGCGCTCGGCCGGCTGCCGGGCTGGATCGCCCACTGGCACGAGATGATCAACGACCCGACCAGCCGGATCGGCCGTCCGCGCCAGATCTACACCGGCACCGCGATCCGCGACTACGTCCCGCTGGACGCCCGCTGACCGTGGCGGAGCCGACCACCGGCCCGCGCGGAAGCTGAGAGGGGCCCGGCCGCTGTCGAGCGGCCGGGCCCCTTCGCGTCCCGGTGGCGCGCCCGAGGGCCCGCGCGGGGACGGAACCGTACGGCGCACGACTCCGGGGTCGGCCGCAGCCGGGGACGGCCGCTCAAAGCGTCCCAGGCCCGCCAGAACCCCGGCGTCGTGCGCGAAGGCCGTCGGGTTCGACGACCGTTCCCGGGGCCCGCCGGAGCCCCGTCGGCGGCAGTCCTGGAAGCGCGGGGACACATTGCCGTTCAGCGTGTCCCCGCCCATCGGAAAAACTGCCGCACTACCAACCTAAGACGTATCAGGGTGCGAGAAGTTACGCCCGGGGGGTGTGAGCTGCCTCTCGCCACGCTCCGTGTGCGCGTCGTACCACGCCCATATCACACCTTCGCTCGCGCGGGACGTCACCCTCCCCGCAGTCACGGCAACCGAGCGTGATAGGAATCGTGGCATTCCGGTACGGACCGTCGCGCACATTCGCCGCGCGACGGCGGAACTGGGGAGGGAGTGCGCAGATGGCCAGGAACGTCGTCGTCACCGGCGGTGGCACGGGAATCGGGTACGAAGTCACGCGGCGGTTCGTCGAGGCCGGCGACCACGTGGTGATCGTGGGGCGCCGCCGGGAGGTCCTGGAGAAGGCCGCGGCCGACCTCGGACCGAACGTCACCCCGCTGGTGTGCGACCTCGCCGACCCGGACGCCGTCGAGGCCGCGCTCGCCGAACTGCCCGAGCGCATCGACGTCCTGATCAACAACGCCGGCAGCCGCGAGACCGTGGTCGGCGGCGGGCCGCACGCCCTGCTGGCGCGCTGGCGCGGCGACTTCGAGCGCAACGTGCTGACCGTGGTGCTGCTCACCGAGTCGGTCCGCGACCGGCTCACCCCGGGCTCCGGCCGGGTGGTCACCGTCAGCTCCATCGCCGCCCTGCGCGGGGCCGGCTCGTACGGCGCGGCGAAGGCCTCGCTGCACGCCTGGAACCACTTCCTGGCCGCCCAGTTGGGCACCTCGGGCATCACCGCCAACATCGTCGCGCCGGGCACCGTCGCGGGCACCGAGTTCTTCGGGCCGCGGCTGGACGAGGCCGAGGTCGCCCGCCGGGCCGCCCGCACCCTGCTCGGGCGGATCGGCGAGAGCGGCGAGGTCGCGGCGGCGGTGCACTTCCTGGCCTCGCCCGAGGCCGGGTTCATCACCGGCGAGATCCTGCACTGCAACGGCGGCGAGCTGCTGGGGCGTTGAGCCGCCGGGACGTTCGGGCGCCGGAACCCCGGGGCGCCGGGCGCCGAGACATGCCGCAGGCCCCGACCGGTACCGGTCGGGGCCTGCGGCATGTACGGGCTCAGGCGGGTCGGAAGCGGCGCAGCCGCAGGCTGTTGGTGACCACGAAGACCGAGGAGAAGGCCATCGCGGCCCCCGCGATCACCGGGTTGAGCAGGCCGGCCGCGGCCAGCGGGATCGCCGCCACGTTGTAGCCGAAGGCCCAGAACAGGTTGCCCTTGATGGTGCCCAGGGTCCTGCGGGAGAGCCGGATGGCGTCGGCCGCCGAGCGAAGGTCGCCGCGGACCAGGGTGAGGTCGCCGGCCTCGATGGCGGCGTCGGTGCCGGTGCCCATCGCCAGGCCCAGGTCGGCCTGGGCGAGTGCGGCGGCGTCGTTGACGCCGTCGCCGACCATCGCCACGACCCTGCCCTCGGCCTGCAGCCGCTTGACGGTGGAGACCTTGTCCTCGGGGAGCACCTCGGCGATCACGTGCTCCGGCGCGATGCCGACCTCGGCCGCCACGGCCGCGGCCACCGCCCGGTTGTCGCCGGTGAGCAGCACCGGGGTCAGGCCCAGTGCGCGCAGCTTGCCGATCGCCTCGGCGCTGGTCGGCCTGACCGCGTCGGCGACCTCCAGCACGGCCCGCGCCTCGCCGTCCCAGCCGACCGCGATCGCGGTGCGGCCGGCCGCCTCGGCGGCGGACTTGGCACGGGCCAGGGAGGGCGGCAGGTGCTGTGTGCGGTCGGCCAGCAGGGCCTCGCGCCCGGCGACCACCGTGCGGCCCGCCACGACCCCCTCCACACCCCGTCCGGGCACGTTGCGGAAGTCCGTGACGGCGGGCAGTTCGCCGGCCTCGGCGGCGGCCTCGGCGACCGCCCGGGCGATCGGGTGCTCGGAGGCGTGCTCGACGGCGCCGGCCAGTCGCAGCGCCTCGGCCCGGTCCACGCCCTCGGCGGTGTGCACGGCGACCAGGGCCATCCGGCCGGCGGTGACGGTGCCGGTCTTGTCGAGGACGACGGTGTCGACCCGGCGGGTGGTCTCCAGCACCTCGGGGCCCTTGATCAGGATGCCGAGCTGGGCGCCGCGGCCGGTGCCGACCATGAGTGCGGTCGGGGTGGCCAGGCCCAGGGCGCACGGGCAGGCGATGATCAGCACGGCGACGGCGGCGGTGAAGGCCTCGGTGGGGCTGTCGGTGGCCAGCAGCCAGACCACCAGGGTGGCGAGGGCGATCAGGATGACGACCGGGACGAAGACGGCGGAGATCCGGTCGGCGAGGCGCTGGGCGGCGGCCTTGCCGTTCTGGGCCTCCTCGACCAGCCTGGCCATCCGGGACAGCCGGGTGTCGGCGCCGACCCGGGTGGCCTCGACCACCAGGCGCCCGCCCGCGTTGACGGTGGCGCCGGTGACGGCGTCGCCGACGGTGACCTCGACCGGGACGGACTCGCCGGTGAGCATCGAGGCGTCCACGGCCGAGGCGCCCTCGACCACCACGCCGTCGGTGGCGATCTTCTCGCCGGGGCGGACCACGAAGCGGGTGCCGACCGTCAGCCGGTCCACCGGCAGCCGCACCTCCCGGCCGGCCTGCAGGACGGCGACGTCCTTGGCGCCGAGGTCGAGCAGGGCGTGCAGGGCGGCGCCGGCCCGGCGCTTGGAGCGGGCCTCCAGGTGGCGGCCGAGCAGGATCAGCACGGTGACGGCGGCGGCGGTCTCCAGGTAGAGCGTGGCGGAGGCGTCGGTGTCGCCGACGGACAGCGAGAAGTCGTGGTGCATCCCGGGCATGCCGGCGTGGCCCAGGAACAGGGCCCAGCAGGACCAGCCGAAGGCGGCCAGGGTGCCGAGCGACACCAGGGTGTCCATGGTGGCGGCGCCGTGCCGCAGGTTGGTCCAGGCGGCGCGGTGGAAGGGAAGGCCGCCGTGGACCACGACCGGGCCGGTGAGCGCGAAGGCCAGCCACTGCCAGTTGTCGAACTGGAGGGCCGGCACCATCGACAGCAGGACCACCGGGACGCTGAGGACGGTGCTGATCAGCAGCCGGTCCCGCAGGGTGTCGGGGCGTCCGGTCGGAGCGGTCCGCTCGGGTTCGGGGGCGGCGGGCGCCGGCGGCGGGGGGACCTCGGCGGTGTAGCCGGTGCGCTCGACGGTGGCGATCAGCTCCTCGACCGTGGTGCCGGGGCCGAAGTCGACCCGGGCCTTCTCGGTGGCGAAGTTGACGGTGGCCTCGACGCCGTCCATCCGGTTGAGCTTCTTCTCGATCCGGGCGGCGCAGGAGGCGCAGGTCATCCCGCCGATCGACAGCTCGACCCGGTCCCGGGCCCCGAGGTCCGGGGTGGACGTGCTCATGCGGATCAGCTCCTCGGTCGGGCGGCCGGCGGGGGCGCCGCGGCGCCCCCACCGTGCCGGGTGGGTCAGGCGCTGCGGCCGACCAGCTCGTAGCCGGCCTCGTCGATCGCGGCGCGCACCTGCTCGTCGTCCAACGGGGCGGCGGAGGAGATCGTCACGGTACCGGCCGTGGAGTCGGCGGCGACCCCGGTGACCCCGGCCAGCGCGGAGACCTCCTCGCTGATCGCCTTCTCGCAGTGGCCGCAGCTCATGCCGGACACGGTGTAGGTGATGGTGGTGGACATCGGAGGCCTCCGGGAGGTCCGGGCGGCCCGGGTGTTCGTCCGGGACGCGGCGCTGGCAACGACTCTTGCGACAACACCATACCCCTCTAGGGTATTCCCGGAGGCGGCGGGGCGGAATGCCCCGCAGCGCGGGGAGCCGGGCCGGTCGGGCCTCCTCCGTGATCGTCCCTTATGTTCGATATGTGTTTCCGCTCCGCCGCGCCCAGTCTCCCTCGGCCCCCACGGCAGCCGGACTGCCGCCGGACCGGCAGCGCGGCGCCCTGCTCGCCGCCGACCTCCAGGACGTCCCGTTCTGGCGGCGCGCCACGCCGGCGCTGATCGCCGTCCTGCTGGTCGGGCTCGCGGACTTCCTCTCCGGCAAGGACCGCTACCTGGCCCCGCTGATGACCGTGGTGCCGACCATCGCGGCGCTGACCCTGAAACCCGGCGAGCTGCTCGTGGTCTGCGCGTTCGGGCTGGTCACGGTGTTCGGGCTCAGCCACTACGACGAGGTCGACAACATCAACGACGCCCGCTTCCTGTACGGGGCGATGGTCAGCTACGTCGTCCTGACACTGTTCTCGGCCTGGGTCGCCAAGATCCGGATGCGGCGCGCGGCGGCCTTCGCGGCCGTCAGCTCCGTCGCCGAGGCCGCCCAGCGGGCGCTGCTGCAGCTGCCCGGGCCGACCGTCGGACCGCTGCGGCTCGCGGTGCGGTACGTGTCGGCGGCGGACGCCTCACGGATCGGCGGCGACCTGTACTCGGTGCTGGAGACGCCGCACGGCACCCGGGTCGCGGTCGGGGACGTCCGGGGCAAGGGACTGGCGGCGGTGCAGACCGCGGCCGTGGTGCTGGGCGCGTTCCGCGAGGCGGCGTACGACGAGACCGGGCTGCGGGGCGTCGCGGCGCGGATCGAGGCCAGCGTCGAACGGCACGTGCCGGACGGGGAGTTCACCACGGCACTGTTCGCGGAGTTCCGTACGCCGGGAGCGATGGAACTGCTGCAGTACGGCCACGTGCCGCCGATCCGGGTGGACCCCGAGGGGCGGGCGCAGGTGCTGCACGCGCCCGACCCCTGGGTGCCGCTGGGCCTCGGCCGGCTGGCGGCGGGGGAGCCGACCACCTGGGGGCAGCCGTTCGGCGAGGAGGACGTGCTGGTGCTCTGCACGGACGGGGTGATCGAGGCGCGGCACCGCACGAGCGGGGAGTTCTACCCGCTGGCGGAGCGGGTCGGGCCGCTGGTGCGGGGAGCCGCGCGCTCGGCGGGGGAGCTGGAGGCCGCGGTGGGCCGGGTGTACGCGGACCTGCTGGCGCACACCGGCGGGGAACTGCGGGACGACGCGTTGCTCCTGCTGATCGCGCGGACGGACGGGTGAGGGGCCCCTGCGGGGCGGGCTTGTGGGTGGGGGCTTTCGGGAGGGTGGGGGCGGGGCGTGTCCCTCTCGCTGGGTTGGATGAAGGGGGAGGTGGGTGAGGGTCAGGCGGCGGTGACGTCGGCGAGGGTGCGGAAGACGAGGGCCGTGGAGGTGGCACCCGGGTCCTGGTGGCCGATGCTGCGTTCGCCCAGGTAGGAGGCGCGGCCCTTGCGGGCCCGGAGGGGGACGGTGTCGCGGGCGCCGGGGTGGGCGGCGGCGGCGGCCGCGGCCGCCGACGCGGGAAGGCCGGCGCCGGTGGCGGCCGCCGCGCGGAACGCGGCGACGGCCGGGGTCCAGGCGTCCACGATGGTCTTGTCGCCGGGTTCGGCCTTGCCGAGGAGGCGGACGGCGTCCAGGCCCGCCGACAGGGCCTCGGCGACGTCGGCCGGACCGGCCGGTTCGGGCAGGGCGGCACCGATGGCGCGGAAGGCCTTGCCGTAGAGCGGGCCGGAGGCGCCGCCGACCTTGGAGATGAGCGTGCTGCCGGTCCTGGTGAGGACGGCGCCGGGGCCGGCCGGCCGGAGGCCGTCCAGGGCGGTCAGGGCGGCGGCGAAGCCGCGCCGGAGGTTGCTGCCGTGGTCGCCGTCGCCGATCGCGGAGTCCAGCTCGGTGAGCCGGGACTGCTCCTTCTCGACGGCCGCGGCGATCGCTCGGATCCAGGCCTCGGCCAGCGGGGTGTCGAAGTCCATCGGGTCTCCTTCGGTGCGGCTCAGCGCTTGAGGGCGGGGGTGTCGACCGGGGCGTCCCAGAGTTCCAGCAGCTGGGCGTCGGCCTTGGTGAGGGTGAGCGAGAAGCCCGCCATGTCGAGGCTGGTGACGTAGTTGCCGACCAGGCTGCGGGCCACCGTGATGCCGCGCTCGGCGAGCCTGGCGGCGACCTCGCCGTAGACCACGTACAGCTCCAGCAGCGGGGTCGCGCCGAGCCCGTTGAGCAGGGCGATCACCTCGTCGCCCCGGGTCAGGTGGTGGTCGGCCAGGACGGTCTCGACCACCTCGGCGGCCAGCTCGCGGGCCGGGCGGAGCTTCTCCCGCCGGCGGCCCGGCTCGCCGTGGATGCCGACGCCGACCTCGATCTCGTCCTCGGGCAGGTCGAAGCCGGGCTTGCCGGCGGCCGGGACGGTGGCCGCGGTGAGCGCGATCGCGAAGGAGCGGGAGGCGGCGTTGACCCGCTCGCCCAGGGCGGCGACCTCGTCCAGCGGGGCTCCGCGCTCGGCCAGCGCGCCGGCCGTCTTCTCCACCAGCACGGTCGCGCCGGTGCCCCGGCGCCCGGCCGTCCAGGTGGAGTCCTCGACCGCGACGTCGTCGTTGACCAGGACGGTGCGGACCTCCAGGCCCTCCTCGGCGGCGAGTTCGGCGGCGAGCTCGAAGTTCATCACGTCGCCGGTGTAGTTCTTCACCACGAAGACCACGCCGGCGCCGTTCTCCACGGCCTTGGCGGCGGCCAGCATCTGGTCCGGGACGGGCGAGGTGAACACCTCGCCGGGGCAGGCGGCGTCGAGCATGCCCGGGCCGACGAAGCCGCCGTGCAGCGGCTCGTGGCCGGAGCCGCCGCCGGAGATCAGCGCGACCTTGGGACCGGCCGGGCGGGCGGCCCGGGTGATCACCCGGTTGGGGACGTCCACCGCCAGCTCCGGATGGGCGGCGGCGATTCCGGCCAGCGCGTCCTCCAGGACGCTCTCCGGGGTGTTGATCAGCTTCTTCAACGCTCTTCGCTCCCTTGGTGACCGGGGTGAGGACGCCACGGCGGTCGATGCCGTCGACCCGACGCTACGCCAGACGGGGGTGGGGGGCACGGGGTGCGACACGCGGGATTCCGATCACTCTCCCGGAGCAGTCGGTTCCGGCCGTAGGGTCGGCCGCATGAGTGAGAACGTGGGCATTGTTCTGGTCTCGCACAGCGCCCGGCTCGCGGAGGGGCTGCGCGAGCTGCTCGGCGAACTCGCCCCGGACGGCGTGCGGGTGGTCGTCGCGGGCGGCACCGAGGACGGCGGGCTCGGCACCAGCTACGACCTGATCGCCGGGGCGATCGCGCGGGCCGACGCCGGGGCGGGCGTGGTGGTGCTGCCGGACCTCGGCAGCTCGGTGCTCACCGCCGTCACGGTGCTGGAGGACGAGCCGCGTCCGGGCGTGCGGCTGGCGGACGCGCCGTTCGTGGAGGGCGCGGTGGCCGCCGCCGTCACCGCCTCGACCGGGGCGGACCTGGCCGAGGTGGTCGCGGCGGCCGAGGACGCGCGCGGGTTCAGGAAGCTCTGAGCGTCCGGCGTCCGCTCACTCGGCGTCCGCTCACTTGGCGTCCGCGTAGCAGTCCACCACCGCCGTGCTGAGCGGGAAGCGCACCGGGGTGTCGCCGAAGACCAGCCGGCGGGCCTCCTCGGCCGACTCGGCGACGGCGGCGGCCACCTCGTCGGCGAGGTTCGCCGGGGTGTGCACGACCACCTCGTCGTGCTGGAAGAACACCAGGTGCGGGCGGTCCGCCGGGCCGGACGCCGGCAGATCGTTCAGCCGGCGGCGCAGCGCGGCGAGCAGGGCCAGCGCCCAGTCGGCGGCGCTGGCCTGGATGACGAAGTTGCGGGTGAACCGGCCGCGGGCGCGGGCGGTGCGGCCGCCGGCCTCGCCCGCGGCGTCCCCCTCGGTGAGGTCGAGGAAGTCGGCGGAGGCCGGCGGGCAGACCCGGCCGAGCCGGGAGGCGACCACGCCGCCGTCCTCGCCGGTGCGGGCGGCGGCCTCGACGTAGCCCATCGCGGCCGGGTAGCGGCGGTGCAGGGTGTTGAGCAGCGGGCCGATGTCGCCGCTGGTCTGGCCGTACATGGCGCCGAGCAGGCCGAGCTTGGCCTTGTCCCGGTCGCCCTGGAAGGCGTGGGCGGCGAGCGCCTCGTACAGGTCGCCGCCGGCGGCGGTGCGGGCCAACCCGGTGTCCTGGGAGAGCGCGGCGAGCACCCGGGGCTCCAGCTGGGCGGCGTCGGCGACGACCAGCAGCCAGCCCGGGTCGGCGACCACGGCGCGGCGCAGGATCCGCGGGATCTGCAGGGCGCCGCCGCCGCGGCTGGCCCAGCGGCCGGAGACCACGCCGCCGACCACGTACTCGGGCCGGAAGCGGCCGCCGCGGGCCCAGGCGTCCTGCCAGGCCCAGCCGTGCGCGACGTGGATCCGGGACAGCTCCTTGTAGCGGACCAGCAGCTGCGCGGCCGGGTGGTCGATGCCCTTGAGCTCCCAGGAGCGGGTGGAGCCGAGCTGGATGCCCGCCTCGGCGAAGGCGCGCAGCACCTGGGTGTGGGAGTCGGGGTTGAAGGGCTTGGCGCCGAGCGCCTGCTGGAGGTCGACGGCGAGCTCGGCGAGGATCCTGGGCTGGGTGCCGGGGACGGTCGGGCGGGGGCCGAGCAGCTCGGTGAGCAGGTGGTCGTGGACGTCGGCCCGCCAGGGCAGGCCGTCGTGGGCCATCTCGGCGGCCACCAGGGCGCCGGCCGACTCGGCGGCGACCAGCAGCCGGAACCGCTGCCGGGCGCCCGGGTCGGCGAGGGCGGCGATCCGGCGCTGCTGTTCGGCGTGGACGGCGACCACGGCCGCCAACGGGTCGGCGCCGGGCGGCAGTTGCAGCCGGTCGGGGGCGAACAGGGTGTCCTGGCCGTCGTCGGCGTCGGACAGGCCCGGTTCGGGCAGGTCCGCCGGGACCGGCAGGCCGCGCAGCCGGGCCCAGGCGGCGCCGAGCGACCGGGGCGCGCCGAACCGGCCCTCGTGCGCCAGCAGCAGCGCCTCGACCAGCCGCAGGTCGTGGCAGCGGGCGAGCCGGTCGGGCAGCTGCGGCAGCAGCGGGGCGTACCCGGAGTCGGTGGCGGCCCAGACCCAGCGCGGGTGGTCGGCGGCCTCCCGGGCGGCGACGGCGGTGGCGAGGTCGCGGACGGCCTCCGGCGGGCCGAGCGGGGCGCCCGCGTCGTCCAGTGCCTGGAGCCGGCCGCCGGGGCCGTGCGGGTCGGGCGCGAGGGCGGTCCTGGGTGCCACGGGGGCTGCTCCTCTCCGGCGCGCGGTCGGGCGTGCGGGGACGGGTACGGGGGTGCGGGCCCGCGGGCGGGCGCGCGGCGGCCCGCGACCGACGGGCCCGCGCCGTCGACGTTAACGGGTGGGTGTGACAACGCGCGGCAGGCGGGCACGGCGGCGCCCGGCGGGACGGGCCCCGGCGGGTGTTCCGCAGGGGTGGTGAACCGCGTGGGCAGGGCGGGTGACACGGCGTAGGGTTCGCGAAATGACCGAGAACCCGTTCTTCCAGGCCAGTCCGCTGGTCTACGAGCTCCCGCCGTTCGCCGAGATCCGCGAGGAGCACTACCTGCCCGCGTACGAGCGGGGCATGGCCGAGCAGCTGGCCGAGATCGCGGCGATCACCGCCGACCGGAGCCTGCCGACCTTCGAGAACACCCTGGTGGCCCTGGAGCGCTCCGGGGAGCTGCTGCGCCGGGTCGACGCGGTGTTCCGCAACCAGTCCTCCTCGGACACCACCGACGTGCTGGACGAGGTGGAGGCGAAGGTCAGCCCGCTGCTCGCCGCCCACCACGACGCCATCCACCTGGACCTCGCGCTGTTCACCCGGATCGAGGCGCTCCACGAGGCCCGCGCCGGGCTCGGACTGGACCCGGAGTCGCTGCGGCTGCTGGAGCGCCGGTACACCGCCTTCGTGCGCTCCGGTGCCCGGCTGGGCGAGGCCGAGCAGGCCCGGCTGCGCGAGCTGAACGCCGAACTCGCGGCGCTCGGAACGACGTTCCAGCAGAACGTGAACGCCGCCACCCGCTCCGCCGCGCTGGTGCTGGAATCCGCCGGGGAACTGGCCGGACTGTCCGAGGGCGCCGTCGCCGGGGCCGCGGAGAACGCCCGGGTGCTCGGCCGCCCGGGCGGCTACGTGCTGAGCCTGCGGAGCACCTCCGGCCAGGCCGAACTGGCCCGGCTCGACGACCGCTCGGTGCGCGAGCGGCTGCTGGCCGCCTCGCTCGGCCGGGGCGCCGAGGACAACGGCCCGCTGGCGATCCGGATGGCCGCGCTGCGCGCCGAGCGGGCCGCGCTGCTGGGGTACCCGAGCCACGCCGCGTACGTGGTGGCGGACGAGACGTCCGGCACCGTCGAGGCGGTCTCCGGCCTGCTGTCCCGGCTGGTCGGCCCGGCCGTGGCGATGGCCCGGCGGGAGGCCGGGGAGCTGGCCCGGGCGGCCGCCGCGGACGGGATCGGGGAGCTCGCCGCGCACGACTGGGCGTACTACTCGGAGAAGGTCCGGCAGAGCTCCTACCAGGTGGACGCGGCGGTGCTGCGCCCGTACTTCGAGCTGGAGCGGGTGCTGCGGGACGGCGTCTTCTTCGCCGCGAACCTGGCGTACGGGGTGAGCTTCACCGAGCGGCCGGACCTGACGGCCCACCACCCGGACGCCCGGGTCTTCGAGGTGTTCGAGGAGGACGGCAGCCCGCTGGGCCTGTTCATCGGCGACTTCCACGCCCGGGCGTCCAAGCGCGGCGGCGCCTGGATGGACGCGCTGGTCTCCCAGTCCGGGCTGACCGGGCAGCGGTCGGTGGTGCTGAACAACCTCAACATCCCGCGTCCGGCGCCCGGCGAGCCGGTGCTGATGGACTGGGACGAGGTGCGCACCCTGTTCCACGAGTTCGGGCACGCGCTGCACGGGCTGTTCTCGGACGTGCGCTACCCGCTGTTCTCGGGCACCTCGGTGCCCCGGGACTTCGTCGAGTTCCCCTCGCAGGTCAACGAGATGTGGATGGTCCGGCCCGAGGTGCTGGCCAACTACGCCCGCCACCACGCGACCGGGGAGCCGCTGCCGGCCGAGCTGGTCGAGCGGATGACGGCGGCCGAGGGCTTCGGGCAGGGCTTCCGGACGGTCGAGTACCTGGCGGCCACGCTGCTGGACTGGGCCTGGCACACCGTGCCGCAGGGCGAGGAGATCGCGGACGCCGAGGAGTTCGAGGCGCGGGCGCTCGCGGCGGCCGGGATCGCGGTGGACGCGATCCCGCCGCGCTACCGGACGGCGTACTTCCAGCACATCTTCTCCAGCGGCTACAGCGCGGCGTACTACGCGTACATCTGGTCGGAGGTGCTGGACGCCGACACCGTGCAGTGGTTCGAGGGCAACGGGCGCCCGGTGCGGGAGAGCGGCGAGCTGTTCCGGCGGGAGCTGCTGGCGCGCGGGTTCAGCCGGGACCCGCTGGAGTCCTTCCGCGCGGTGGTCGGCCGGGCGCCGGAGACCGGGCCGCTGCTGGCCCGCCGGGGACTGGCGTGACCGTCCCGCTCGGTACGTTCACGCTGCTCGGCCCGCTCGTTCCGCTCATCGAGCGGTGAGCGTGACCGTCACGGTTGTGCCCCGGTGGGCGTGCGGGAGCCGGACGCGTACGGTTCCCGCCCGCCCACCGGTCGGCTGTTCGACCTCGACCCGGGCACCGGCGGGGGCGACGGTGACATCGGCCCCGTGCGGGAACGCGGCCGGGGGCAGCAGGATCTCGCTGCCGCGCCCGGTGCCGTCGGAGCGCCAGCCCACGGTGGTGGCGGCCGTCCGGACCTCGGTGCCCGCGACGGCCACCGGGTACGGGCCGAAGGCGGGTTCGTCGCCGGGGGCGGGGCGTCCGGCCGGGTCGAGCGCGCAGTAGCCGCCGTTGCCCCGGCACCAGTACCACATCGTCCAGCCCTCGGCGAAGCCGTCCATCGCGGCGACCTGACGGCGGACCAGCTCGGCGTTGCCCGGGGTGCGGGAGTTCGGCGGGCCCCACTCGCCGACCAGGACGGGCAGGCGGTGGGCCGCCGGGTAGCCGGTGATCGCGGCGGTGTACTGCTCCACGAAGCCGCCGGCCGGGTCCCAGTCGGCGCCGCCCTCGACCGCGGTGTCGTAGAAGTGCGGCGCGTAGCCGAGCCGGGGTGCGCCGGGGCGCGGGTCGGCGAAGCCGGGCAGCCGGGTGGGCACGCCCTGGCCGACCAGCACGGTCGGCTCCACGAACAGCCAGGAGCGGGAGTCGACCCGGCGCACGGCCGTGATCAGGCGGCGGTACATGTCGGCGAGCCGGCCCTGCTCCAGGGCGGCGGAGGCGGCGGCCAGTACGGCCGGGTCGCTCGGGTCGCCGTCCACCGGGCCGAACGGCTCGTTGAACAGGTCGTAGCCCAACAGTGAGCTGTGGCCGCGCAGTTCGCGGGCGAACCGGGCGTAGAAGTCGGCCTGCCAGGCGCGCAGGTCGGGGTCGTCGTAGAGGTGCCGGAAGGCGGCCTGGACGGCGGGCTGGAAGTAGCCGGCGAACCAGTCGTCCGGGTCGGGGGTGAACGGCAGGTCGTCGTCCCGGGTGGCCCAGACGGGCACGCCGTTGGTGCCGCCGCCGAACTTCGGCCCGTAGACGTCCTGGTGGAAGTCGATCAGGACCAGCAGGCCCAGCCGGTCGGCCCGGTCGAGGAGCCGCTGCACGCGCTGCAGTTCGGCGGGGTCGAGGCGGCCGCGCTCGGGCTCCAGCCTCGTCCAGGAGACCGGCAGCCGGACCAGGGTGAAGCCCTGGGCGGCGACGGAGTCGAGGTCGGCGGGGGTGGCCTCGGCGTACTTGTCGAGGTTGAAGCCGCGCAGCCGCAGGCGGCGGCCCTGGGCGTCGGTGAGGGAGGTGCGGCCGTCGGCGGCGGTGACCGTGCCGGTGGGGAAGCGGTCCGGGGCGGGGGTACGGCCCGGCTGCCCGCCGTGGGCCGAGGCCGGGACGGCGGTGAGGACGGTGGTGGCGGCGAGCAGCAGGGCGACGGCGGTGCGGCGCAGGCGCATCGGGGACCTCGCACGGCAGGGGTGGGGGTGGGGCCCGATGATGCCCGGACTGTCGTGCGCGGCACAAGAGTTCGGGCGCCGGACGGTGCGGTCGGCGGCGGTTCCCTCGGCGGGCGGCGCGGTCGCGGGCGGTTCCCTCGGCGGACGGCGCGGGGGAGGGGCGCTCCGGTCGGCGGACGCTGTCGGGCGACGCGGGCTTCAGTCGGCGGTCGGCTCGGGCGCGGCCGGCGGGACGGCGGTCGGCAGGTCCGCGGCGGCGGCGAGCCGGCCCCAGAGCAGGTCGGCCAGCGCCTGCACCATCCGGGTGCGGGAGCAGGGCCTGGTCTCCAGCCACCAGTCCCCGGCGGCCAGCACCATGCCGGTGATGCCGCGGCCCCAGGCCTCGGCGAGCAGGTCGCGGTCGGCGCCGAGGTCGACCTGGCTCTGCACGGCCCGGGTGATCTCCTCGGCGATCTGCTTGAGCGCGGGGGCGAGCGCGTTGCCCGCGCTGCTGGGGTCGCCGGGCTCGGGGTGGGTGAGCAGCCGGTAGACCTGGGGGCGGGCCTCGATGCCGGCGAGGTAGGTGTCCAGGACGTGTTCGACCCGGTCGCGGCGTTCCAGCGGCTCGGCGAGGGCGGCCCGGACGGCGGCCAGCAGCCCGCCGGTGTGACGTTCGGTCAGGGCTCTGATCAGGCCGTTCCGGTCGCCGAAGTGGCGGTAGAGGATCGGTTTGGTGATCCCGGCCTCGGCGGCGATGGCGTTCATGCTGGCGCCCGGCCCCTCGCGCTGGATGACCCGGTCGGCGGCGTTGAGCAGCTGCTCGCGGCGGGGCTCTCGGGACATGCGCTGCTCCTCGGGATCGGGTTCGGCGGGGTCTGCCTGGGCGTTGACACCGGTTACCAATCAGTAGCAGACTCCCACGATGTTACCCGAGGTAACACCCCGGTCGGCCGCACACGTCTTCGGAGGCACGCACCATGAGCAGCACGTTCTCGCTGGACCCGGGCGCGGACCAGGTCGCCGTACGCGACTGGCTGCACGGCTTCGCCGCCGACGTGATGCGCCCGGCCGCGGCCGAGTGGGACGAGCGCGAGGAGACCCCCTGGCCGGTCATCCAGGAGGCCGCCAAGCTGGGCATCTACTCGCTGGACTTCTACGCCCAGCAGTACTTCGACCCCTCCGGCGTCGGCATCCCGATCGCCATGGAGGAACTGTTCTGGGGCGACGCCGGCATCGGGCTGTCCATCGTCGGCACCACCCTGGCCGCCGTCGCGGTGCTGGCCAACGGCACCGACGAGCAGATCGGCACCTGGACCCCGCAGATGTTCGGCACGCCGGAGGACGTCAAGGTGGCGGCCTTCTGCTCCTCCGAGCCGGACGCCGGCTCCGACGTCTCGGCCCTGCGCACCCGGGCGGTGTACGACGAGGCCGCGGACGAGTGGGTGCTGAACGGCACCAAGACCTGGGCCACCAACGGCGGGATAGCCGCCGTCCACGTGGTGGTCGCCACCGTCGACCCGGCGCTCGGCGCGAAGGGCCAGGCCTCCTTCGTCGTCCCGCCCGGCACCCCCGGACTGAGCCAGGGCCAGAAGTTCAAGAAGCACGGCATCCGCGCCTCGCACACCGCCGAGGTCGTGCTGGACGGCGTCCGGGTGCCCGGCAGCTGCCTGCTCGGCGGCAAGGAGAAGCTGGACGAGCGCCTGGCCCGGGCCCGTGAGGGCGTCAAGCGCCCGGGGGGCAGGGGCAACGCGGCGATGGCCACCTTCGAGGCCTCCCGCCCGGCCGTCGGCGCGCAGGCGATCGGCATCGCCCGGGCCGCGTACGAGGTGGCGCTGGACTACGCGAGGACGCGCGAGCAGTTCGGCCGGCCGATCATCGACAACCAGGGCGTGGCCTTCCAGCTCGCCGACATGAGGACCCGGATCGACGCGGCCCGGCTGCTGGTGTGGCGGGCCTCCTGGATGGCGGCCAACAACCAGCCCTTCACGGCGGCCGAGGGCTCGATGTCCAAGCTGTACGCCGGTGAGACCGCCAAGTTCGTGACCGCGCAGGCGATGCAGATCCTCGGCGGCAACGGCTTCACCCGGGAGTACCCGGTGGAGCGGATGCACCGGGACAGCGCGATCTACTCGATCTTCGAGGGGACCAGCGAGATCCAGCGGCTGGTGATCGCCCGGGCGATCTCGGGCGTGCCGATCCGCTGACTCAGCGGGCCAGCCAGAAGGTGAGCCCGGCGGTGAGCGCGCCCACCACCGCGCCGACGACCGTCTGCGCGGCGGTGTGGTCCCGCAGCACCACCCGGGACCAGCCGATCGCCGGAACCAGCGGAGCGAGCAGCAGCCAGAGCGGGCCCAGTGCGATGGCGAGGCAGACCACCGCGCCGGTGGCCACGGCGGTGTGGACGGAGACCTTCCACCAGGCGGTGATCACCAGGATCGGGACCAGCGAGGCGAACATCGCCAGGACCAGCGCGGTCAGGTCGGCCGGGGCGTCCAGTCCGATCATCACCGCGAAGCTGAGCAGCACCGAGCCCATGATGAGCGGGAAGACGGTCAGCCGGCGCTGCCGGTGGCCGACGTGGCGGTCCGCCACGGTGCCCTTGCGCATGCCGTGCCGGATGATCAGGGTCGGGACGACGGCGGCGAACAGGATGGCGAACAGCGCCCAGCCGATGCCCGGCAGGCCGTAGCGGAGGCCGCCCAGCACCGGGAGCAGCGCGACGATCACGTTCTTCGGCTCCAGGCCGTCGGTGATCCGGCGGGCCCAGATCGTCCGGCTGGTGGGGGCGGCGGGCGCGGCCTCGGCCTCGGTCGTCATCGGGGTGGGTGCTCCGGGGGCGTGAAGGGGCGGAAGGGGCGAACGGGTTCCGGTCGGACGATCGTACGGGTGGTGGTGCGGACCGGTTCTCCGGACCCGTTCTCCGGACCCGTTCTCCGGATCCGTAGGCCGGCCCCGACCGCCGGACCGGCGCCGCCGAACCCGCTCGGTGGCGGGTCCGGCGGCGGGTAGGTGGCGGGTCCGGTGGCGGGCCCGGCTCAGAACCGGGCGGGGCGGCCCTCCAGGAAGGCCGTCAGGCCCTCGCGGATGTCCGAGCCCTCCCGGGCGCGGAGCAGCCAGGGGGCCAGGACCTCGTCCGCCCGCTCGGGCGGGGCGTCCAGGGCGGCCTTGGCCGCGCCGATGGTCTGGGTCGAGCGGAGCGTCAGCACCCGGGCGAAGTCCAGTGCGGCGGCGTCCAGTTCGGCGTCCGGCAGGACGCGTTCGGCGAGGCCCAGCGGCAGGGCGTCCCGGCCGGCCACCAACTCGCCGGAGAACAGCAGGTACTTGGCCCGGGCCGGGCCGATCAGCCGGGACAGCCGTACGGTCGGCACCGCCGAGTAGACCACGCCGAGCTTGGCCGGGGTGATCCCGAGCCGGGCGTCCTCGGCGACGAACCGCAGGTCGCAGGCGACGGCGAGCTGGCAGCCGCCGCCGACGCAGGCACCGTGCACCACGGCGAGGGTCGGGTGCGGGAAGGCCGCCAGCGCCTCCTCGGCGGCGACGTTGGTCGCGTGGTAGGCCTCCGCGCGGTCCGGATCGCCGTACACCTCGGAGAGTTCGGCGATGTCCGCGCCCGCGCTGAAGGTGTTGCCGGCGCCGGTGAGCAGCAGGACGCGCACGCCCTCGTGGTCGGCCAGCTGCTCCAGCACCTTGGGCAGCGCCTGCCAGATCGCCAGGGTCACCGCGTTGCGCCGGTGCGGGCGGGCGAACTCCAGGACGGCGACGCCGTCCTCGCCGACGTACGCGTTGAGGCCCTCGGCCTGCGCGGGCAGGGCGGAGCGGTCCCGCGTGAGCAGCGGCTGGTCCATGCGCACCTCCGGTCGGTCGTGGTGCGCCAACTCTCTCAGGCGGCGCGGGTGCAGTAGTCGCCGAGGCCGTGTTCGAGCAGGGCGAAGGCGCGGCGGGCCTCCTCCAGCGCGGTGGGCAGGGCATCGACGGCCCGCTCGCCGGCGAGCATCCGCCGGTGGTTGGCGGCGATCAGCGCGACCCGGACGGCCAGCGCCTGGGCGGTGGCGACCCGGGCGGTGAGCTCGTCGTGGGCCGGGTCCTGGGCGATCAGTTCGGCGGAGAGCGCGGCGTGCGCCAGTAGGTCGAAGCCGTGGGTGGCCCGGGCGGTCAGTGCCGGGGTGCGGTGGATCAGCCGGACCACGTCGAGCACGATCCGGTCGTCGTTCAGCCCGGAGGCCGGGTCGAAGCGCTCCAGCGCGGCGAGGAACTGCTCGCGCAGCGCCGTCGCCGCGGAGCTGCCCGGGGCGCGGTCGCGCACCGCCCGGGCGGGCTCGTCCAGGTGCTGCTCCATCGGGCGCATGACCAGCTCTTCCTTGGTGGGGAAGTAGTTGAAGACGGTCATCTTGGACACCTCGGCGGCGGCGGCGATCTCCGCGACCGAGACCTGGTCGAAGCCGCGCTCGGTGAACAGCGCGATGGCCGTTCGGAAGATCCGCATGCCGGTCTGGAGCTTCTTGCGCTCGCGCAGCGGGAGCGCGTCCAGGTCGACGTCGGAGCCGGGGTCCTGTGCGGGTCGCATCGCCATGCTGGGGACTGTACCAGGCTCAAATGTTGACCGGTCTGAAAGATTGGTCGGGTCGAAAGGTTGGCCAGGATGAAAGATTGGCCAGGACGAAGAATTGACCGGGTACAAAAATGCTGCCATGGTGAGGACGCGCCGCCGGCCACCCCGGCCCCGACGCGAACTCGACCGACCCTGGGGGGACTTGACCATGGCCACCGCCGTACCCGCACCGCCCGACGCCACCGCGCCGATGACACCCGGCCGCCGCAAGGCGGGCATGCTGCTCTGCCTGGTCACGATCGTGCTGGCCGTGCTCGACATGAACATCGTCTCGGCGGCCACCGTGCCGATCGTCCGCGACCTCGACCCGGTCCACGGCGTCGACCGGCTGCCCTGGCTGATCAGCGCGTTCGCCCTCGCCGCCACCGCGCTGCTGCCGCTCTACGGCAAGCTGTGCGACTCCTACGGCGCCAAGCGCGTGCTCCTCGGGGCGGTCGCCACCTTCACGCTCGGTTCGGCGCTGTGCGGAGCGGCGCAGTCGATGGGCCAGCTGATCGCCTTCCGGGCCGTCCAGGGCATCGGCGGCGGCGGGCTGATGAGCGTCACCATGGTCGTCATCGCCCAGTTCAAGGAGCCGGACGGGCGTGCCAACGCCAAGGGCAGCGCCATGGGCGGGATCGTCGCGGGGCTGGGCATGTCGGTCGGCCCGCTGGTCGGGGGGCTGCTCGCCGACCACGTCAGCTGGCGCTGGATCTTCTACGTCAACCTGCCGCTCTGCCTGGTGGTGCTGGTCGGTGTCGCCCTGGTGATCAGGCTGCCGAGGGCGACCGGCCGCGGCGGCCTGGACTTCCTCGGCTCCGCCCTGGCCGCGGCGTTCGCGGTCGGGCTGCTGCTGGTCACCGAGTGGGGCGGCAAGGACTACGCCTGGACGTCCCCGGTGATCCTCGGGCTGGCCTTCGGCACGCTCGCCGCGTTCGGCCTCTTCCTGTGGCGCCAGGCCGTCGCCGCCGCGCCGGTGCTGCCGCTGTCGCTGTTCCGGATCCCGGTGGTGCGGCTGGGCTTCGCGATCCAGGGCCTGGTCGGGATGGGCATGATCGGCGCGATCGTCCAGGTGATGCTCTACCTCCAGCTCGCCCGGGGCGTCGCCCCGACCACCGCCAGCCTGTACCTGATCCCGATGGCGGCCGGGATGACGGTCTCCGGCCTGGCCGTCGGCCGGCTGCTCGCCCGGGGCCACTCGCTGGGGACCTTCCTGCTGGCCGGCGCGGGCTGCGCGGCGCTCGCCCTGCTGCTGCTCGGCCTGAGCGGGCCGACCACCGCGCTGCCCGCGGTGATGGCCGAACTCGCGCTGCTGGGCTGCGGGTTGGGTCAGCTGATCGGCCAGCTGATCGTGGTGGTGCAGCAGGCCGCGCCGACGCACCAGCTGGGCGTGGCGACCACCGGCATCCGGTTCTTCCAGAACCTCGGCAACGCGCTGGGGGCGGCGGTGTTCGGCACCGTGCTGACCAGGGTCTTCGCGGCCGGCGAGCAGGGCCGGCCGCTGGGCGCCGTCCGGACGCTCACCGGGACCGCGCGCGAGCACGCGGTGCGCAGCTTCACCGACGCCGTGGACGTGGTCTTCCTGTCGGCCGGCGGGGTGCTGGTGCTGGTGGTGCTGCTGGTGTGGCGGCTGCGGGTGGTCGGCGGCGCGGCCCTGGACGGGGGAGCGAGTGCGGGTGCGGGCGGGGCCGCCGAGCCGCCGGCGGGGGCGGCGGCGGAGCGCCCGGCGGTCGGGGCCCGGGCGGCCTGAGCGAGGGGGTTCGAGCGGGGCGGTGTTCGAGCGAGGGGGTTCGAGCGGGGCGGTGTTGGAGCGGCGGGGCCCGGTGGCACGGGGGTGTCCACCGGGCCCCGCCGCTTTCGCGGGCGGCTCAGCCCTGGGCGGCGGCCGTCCACTCGGAGGCCAGGAT
Source organism: Kitasatospora sp. NPDC127067 (assembly GCF_042724755.1). Lineage (NCBI taxonomy): Bacteria > Bacillati > Actinomycetota > Actinomycetes > Kitasatosporales > Streptomycetaceae > Kitasatospora > Kitasatospora sp. NPDC127067. The sequence goes on from NZ_JBHXEM010000111.1 coordinate 24,957, forward strand.
GGCCCAGATCTCCTTGTCGTAGCGGACCCCGTTGTACGGGTACCACTCGCGCAGCACGCCGTCGCGGGTCATGCCGACCCGCTCGGCGACGGCCCGGCTGCGGGCGTTGACGGAGGAGCACCACCACTCGGCACGGTGCATGCCGCGGGTGGCGAAGGCGTAGTCGAGCAGCAGCTTGACGGCGGCGGTGATCAGCCCGTGGCCCTCGCCGGCCGGTTCCGTCCAGGCGCCGATCTCGCAGACGCCGGACCGGGCGTCGAAGCTCACGAACATCACGCCGCCGACCAGCGTGCCGTCCAGCCAGATGCCGTAGATCCGCTTCTGGTCGGCGTTCAGGCCGTCGGAGTAGCGCTGGAGGGTGGCGCGGGCGGAGTCCAGGTCGACCGAGAAGGTCGCCCAGGGGATCCACGGGTCGGTGTGGGCGCGGGCGCGGTCGAGGTGGGTCAGGAACTCGGGGGCCTGCCAGGGCTCCAGCGGGCGCAGTTCGGCGTTCTCGGTGAGCGGTACGGCAAACACGGGCGGCCTTTCACGGGTGGTGCTGAGGTTGGCGAAACCATTCATAACAAACGTTTGGTATGTACGATAGCCCCCATGACACCGGCCCGTGGAGACCATGACGCCCGACGCTCGGATGTTTCCGAGGGGGTGTGGCGGGTGCTCTCCACCCGGGGCTTCGAGGGGCTGACCCTGCGCGCGGTGGCCGCCGAACTGGGTGCCTCCACCGGGATGCTGACGCACTACTTCCCGAACAAGCGGGCGCTGCTCAGCCATGCGCTGGAGGAGCTGGACCGGCGCTCGCTGGCCCGGCCCCGGCGCACCGCCCCGGCCGACGGCCAGCCGCCGGCCGGGCTGGCCCGGGTGCGGGCCTCGCTCCTGGACGTGCTGCCGCTGGACGGCGAAGCCGCGGCCGACAACCGGATCTGGGTCGGCTCCTGGGACCACGCCCTGGCCGACCCGGAGCTGGCGGCCGCGCACGCGGGCCGCTACGCGCGCTCGCGCACCGCGCTCACGGCGCACGTCGCGGACGCCCAGCGGCTGGGGGAGCTCCCGGCGCAGGCCGACCCGGCGGCGCTCGCCGCGGGGGCGCAGGCCTTCGTGCTGGGTCTGGTGGTGCAGGCGCTGTTCGCTCCGGAGGAGTTCCCCGCGGAGCGGCAGGCGGAGCTGCTGGACGCCTATCTGGCCGGGCTGGCGGGCTAGGCGGGGCGGGCGGGCCCGAGCCGGAGCGCGCCGGGCCGGTCCGGTCCGGTCGGGTCGGATTTGGGTCGGCTCGGGTCGGCTCGGCCGTCGGGGACGGTGCGTGCTCCGACGCGTGCGGGGCGGGGGATTCACCGGGAATTCCGGTTGTTCCGATTGACCCCGTTTTCGGTCCTGTTTCACGGCGGCCGCGATACGCATCGTCACGAGTTCTGCGCGAAGGGTGCGCGGAACGGTTGGTGTACGGGATGACCGGGTGGTCCGGAACGAACACGGATGGTGTCCGTCGGAGCGGTGGCCTGCGGAATTGCCGGATGGTGCCCCCAGCAGGATTCGAACCTGCGACCTACCGCTTAGAAGGCGGGTGCTCTATCCGCTGAGCTATGGGGGCGGGACGGGCGGCGCCCTGGCGGGCGCGACCGTGGCCGGGATCGGGCTGGCGGGCGCCGGGGCGCGCGCTGTCCGGCCCCGTACCTGAGGGTGGGGGTGGGGGTGGTGGGCCCTCGCCCTGTCGGGGACAGGATAAGGGTGACCGCTTCCCCGGCCGGGTGCGACGACACCGCCGTTGGTGTGTCGGTTCGGTGGAGCGGTCCGATAATCGCAGGTGAAGGCCGTGAGTGCAGCGGTCTGGGAGTGTTCCGCGCCGGACGTTGTGCAGTCGTTACGGGGCTGCCTCCTCACCCGTTATGGATTCGGCACGGAGAATGTGCCGCCGACGGAGCGGGTGGGGGGTCTTTATCGCCGTTGCGCCGGTCGGATGACGTGCGCGGACGGCCGTCCGGGTGCGTTCCGGAGCCTCTTCCCCGGCGGCTCCCGGGGCGTGCCGGCGGGGCGGCGAGCAGCGGGTTTGTTGTCATGGCCGCGAAGATTCGGGCCGTGCAGAGGCTGCGGGAGGCTGAAATTCACCCCTGCGAGTGACAAAAGTTTCCACAGGCCCGAGTTATCCACAGGATTTCGGAACTCGGTGGCCGGGATTTCCCCCGAAGTGCACGCTCAAGGCGCACCGGTCGATTCCGTACGGTGCATCGGCGGGAACGGAGGGTGTGCCGTGAACGAGACGCATGTGACGGTGGTCGGCAATGTGGCGACGGAGGTGAGCTACGGCGAAACCGGCGGCGGGGTGCCGATGGCCAACTTCCGGCTCGCCTGCACCGAGCGGCGGTACGACCGGCAGCGCGAGTGCTGGGTGGACGGCGAGACGCAGTGGGTGACGGTGACGGCCTGGCGGGCGCTGGCGGTCAATCTGATCGGCTCGCTGGCCAAGGGCGATCCGGTGCTGGTGAGCGGCCGGCTGCGGGTGCGGGAGTGGGCGGACGGGGAGGTGAAGCGCAGCCGGGCCGAGATCGACGCGCGATCGGTCGGACACGACCTCACCCGTGGTACCACGGCGTTCCGGTGGGCGGCGGGGGTGCGCGGGCAGCCGCCGGGCGGCCCCGGGCCGGCCGGGGCGGAGACGGGTGACGAGGTGGTGCCGGAGTGGATCGTCAGCGCGGTGGAGGCGCGCAGGGGCTCCGCGTCGCGGTCCGGGGCGGGCTCCCCGGCGGCCCCGGCGGCGGTGGCGGCACCCGCCGTGCGGGCGCTGCCGCCCGGCGGGAGGCCGGTCGCGGGGGAACCGGGGGAGGTGGACGGGAGGGCGCGGGGAGGTGGCGCCGCGGATGTGCCGACCTGACCGGTCGGGTGGCCTTCCCTGTCGACAAATATGTTGATCGAGAACGCCGTTGCGCCCGCACGCGCAATCCGACCGCATAACAGAAAACCGTCCGTGAGTTTCTGCCGGGCCGTCAGCTTGTGTGGGACCTGAGGGGATTGATAACGATCCAGATACGGAATCGTCCTGATTTCGCATGGGGGTTTCGGGGCCTCCGGGGCTCAATAGGATTCGTCTGGTTCATACCCGCAGCAGTGCCACAGGGGGCACGCGCGGATCGGCAAGTCGGCGGGGACTGCCCACTCGGTGCGGCCCGGCCCGGAGGGATCCCAGATGTTCCAGAGGCAGGGGCTGAGTCTGTCCCGGATAACCACTGTCATGCTCACGACCAGCTTGGCGCTGGGCGGAGGCCTGTTCGCGGCCGGTGCGGCGGCCGCGGCCGGCGCACCGACCTCGGGCGTGACCGCCGAGGTCCAGAACGAGATGCTCGGCGAGAAGATCGACGTCGAGGGCAAGGGGACCGTCGACGGCGGCCTGTTCACCCTCAAGACGGACGCGGGCGAGAAGCTCCGGACGTACTGCATCGACTTCGACAACCCGGTCTACCTGGACAGCAACGCCAAGTACCACGAGGCGGACTGGGCCGCGAGCTCGCTCAACAGCAACGCGAACGCCCCCAAGATCCGCTGGATCCTGGACAACTCGTACCCGCAGGCCAGCCTGGCCTCCCTGGCCACGGCCATCCACGTCGACGGTCTGAGCGAGGCGGACGCCGCCGCCGGCACCCAGGCCGCGATCTGGAAGTTCTCGGACAACAAGAACGCCGTCCCGCGCAACGACAAGGCCAAGAAGCTCCGCGACTACCTCGTCGGCGACGCCAACAAGGGCGTCGCGGCCGAGCCGAAGCCCTCGCTGACCCTCGCCCCGGACTCGGTCTCCGGCAAGTCGGGCGGCAAGCTCGGCCCGTTCCTGCTGAACTCCAGCGCGAACGAGGTCAAGCTGACCGTCACCGGCGACGCCGCGGACAAGGTCAAGCTGCTGGACAAGGACAACAAGCCGGTCGGTGGCGCCCTGGCGGGCCCGATCAACAAGGACACCCCGCTGTACCTGGACGTGCCGGCCGGCACCCCGGACGGCAAGGCCGCCATCAACGCCACCGCCGAGGCCACCGTGCTCAGCGGCCGGGTCTTCATGAGCAAGGTGGACAACCGCGGCCGCCACAGCCAGACCATGATCCTGGCCGGCTCCACCAAGGTGAACGTCGCGGCCGGCGCCAAGGCCACCTGGAAGCAGGGCAAGGGCGCGCTGATCGACAGCTCCGCCAAGGAGGAGTGCGCCGCCGGCGGCGTGCGGGTGTCCGTCACCAACACCGGTGACGAGGCGGCCACCGTCACGGTCGGCAAGCAGCAGGTCGCCGTCCAGCCGGGCAAGACCGAGAGCGTGCTCGTCAAGGTCGAGGAGAAGGCGAGCTACGACTTCACCGTGACCGGCCCGAACGGCTACTCCAAGCAGTTCACCGGCGTCCTGGACTGCAAGACCGGCGTGACCCCGACCCCGGCCCCGACCACCCCGGCCGCGACCGGCACCCCGTCCGGCACCCCGTCCGGCGGCCCGTCCGTGACCCCGTCGGGCACCCCGAGCACCGGTGCCGGCCAGCCGACCCCGGCGACCACCAGCGCCGCCCCCGGCACCGGTGGCCTGGCCCAGACCGGTGCCAATGACACCACCCCGATCCTCGCCGCCGTCGCCGGTGGCCTGGTCGTGGCCGGTGGCGCCGCCGTCTTCGTCCTGCGCCGCCGCGGCCGTCACGGTCGCACCACCGCCTGAACCGACTGAACCGCGCGAGCGGGCCGGGAGGCGCTGACCTCCCGAGACCCTGAGAGCGGAAACCGGCCCGGCTCCCCGCACCCGTGCGG
>NZ_JBHXEM010000112.1:0-29521 GCF_042724755.1 Kitasatospora sp. NPDC127067
TCGGTGGCCGCCCCCACGTCAGGGTCGGGACGGGGTGTCAGTGCCGGTGGCGCCGGCGGCGGGAGACGAGGACGAGGGCCGCACCGCCGAGGAGGACGGCGGCGCCGATGCCGCCGATCAGCGCGACCTGGCTGCCCGTCGAGGCGAGACCGCCGCTACCGCCCGGCTGCTGCGGCTTGCCGGTGGGCGCCGGGTCGACGCCGTTGCCGTCGGTCGCGGTCGGCGAGGGCGAGGACGTCGGCGTGGTGGAGGGCGACGTGGTCGGGGAGGCCGTCGGGGACGGTGAGGACGTGGTCACCGTCACGGTGGCCGTGCATTCCCCGGCCGTCGCACCGGGCGGGCAGTTGCCGCCGGGCCGGTCGGCCACCACGGTGTTGCGCAGGGTGTGGTCCCCGGCGGCGGGGTCCTTCACCTTGACGGTGTAGGTGAGACGGGCGTTGCCGCCGGCCGGCAGGTCGCCGGTCCAGGTGAGGACCGGCTGCGTGTAGGAGGGGGTGCCGAGGGTGGCGGTGGCGTCGCCGTTGTAGGTGGCGTCGTCGAGGACGGCGCTCAGGTCGTCGGTGACGGTCAGTGCGGTGAGGGACGTGTTCCCGGTGTTGGTGACGTCCACGTGGTAGGTGACGGTGTCGCCGGGGGCGGCCTGGCTCTTGTCGGCGGTCTTGGTGACCCGGTAGCCGGTGTGCTCGGTGACGGTGTTGCGCACGGTGTTGCTGGTGCGGTGCTGTTCGCGGCCTGTCTGGGTGCCGCGGTAGGCGAGGGAGGCGGTGTCGTCGAGCCTGGTGCCCGGTGCGAGGCCGGCGTCGACCCTGGCCCGGAAGGAGACGGTGGTCTCGGCGCCCGGTGCGAGGTCGGCGGTGGGGCAGCTGACGTTGCGTCCGGAGGCGGTGCAGCCGGTGCCGGAGCCGTCGACGTAACTGGTTCCCTGGGGCAGAACGTCGGTCAGGGTGACGCCGGTGGCGGTGTCGAGGTCGGCGGTGGTGCCGTCGGGGTGCCGGTTGGCGATGGTGAAGGTGTAGGTGATCTCGGCTCCGGGGTCGACGAGCCCGGGCGGGTTGTTGGTGGTGGTACCGGCCGGGGTGTTGGCCTTGACGACCTGGAGGTCGGGTTCCAGGGCCTCGACGGCGAGCCAGACCGCCTGGGGGTGCAGCGCGTCGCCCTGGCCGGTGACCTTGAGCACGGCCTGCTTGCTGCCGGCGGGCAGCTTGCCGGTGACGTCGATCGTCCGGGCGTCGTAGCCGACGTTGTTGACCGTGTTCGGGTTGCGGTCGGTGAGGTTGGTGCCGGTGCCGTCGGGCGCGACCCGGTCGATGCGGCTGGTGAAGGCGTTGTCGGGGGCGGGTCCGGTGGCGGTCGGCATCAGCAGCGGTGTCAGCCGACCGGCGTCGGGGCCGACTTCCAGGGAGTCCCCGGCGATGGGGGCGTCGCCGTCGCCGACGATGACGCCCATGGTGGCGGCCGGTGCGCGGCCGGCCGGGGTGCGGATGCCGTCGAGGGTCATGGTGATGCTGGGCTCGGGCGGGCGGATGAGCTGGTAGCCGTCCCAGACCTGCAGGTAGCGCAGCGGCTCCTTGGCGTCCTCGTAGGCGACGACCAGGGACCATCCGCCCCAGCAGCCGACGTTCTGGCCGCCGAAGTCGGAGGTGGAGGAGCGGCCCTGACAGGCCTGGATGTCGGCCACGGTGTACTCGCCGGAACCGGCCGCCCGCACCAGGTCGGTGACGTCCTTGACACCCGCGTGGGCGGTGAGCGGGGCCGGGGGCGTGCCGCCGGTCTTCTGGTCGAACCAGTCGTAGGTGTCGGCGGTGAGCCGCTGGTAGCCGGTGGCGCCGGGGACCTTGAACTCGACCTGGTCGGCCTTGGAGGCGTCACCGGAGGTGGACAGCCGCGAGGTTCCGACGGGGTTGGACTGCCAGTACAGCCGGGCGTTGAGCACCTTGGCACCCGGCGGGACGGTCAGGGTGGCCGCGGAGGCGGTGTTTCCGGGGGCCTTGGGGTCGGTCTTGACCCAGTTGACCCGGTTGTTGTTGTAGGCGTTGAGGTCGCAGTCGCTGTCCTCGGGGTCGCAGGAGACCACCGAGTTGGACGCCATCGTGAGGTTGCCGTGCGCCAGCAGATCCAGCGCCGGCTTCGGACCGATCGGCCGCTGCGCCCCGCTCGTACCGGCCTTCGCCGGCGGTGCCGCGGCGGCGTGCACGGCGAACGGCACGGACGACGCGAGCACGAGCGTCGTGGTGGCGAGAGCCCCGAGTACGGCACGACCGGACACGCGCCGGGCCCGGGATCCGGGTATCGGCCGCACCGCGTTCGTGACGGATGGTATGCGGTCGCTCAAGGTGGGTCTCCTGGGAGTGCTTGAGGGTACGGGAGGGTGAGGGGATGCCCTCCGGGCGGGTTCAGGACGATTGGTCCGAATTCATCCGCCGAGGAAGAATATGTCACACACTGACCAGTTTGGGTTAATGCGGCGTTCACAATCGGCGCGCCCGGGGTTGACGCGACCTCAAGGCCCTGATCCCGGGCGGGGGCGGTCACCGGGCGGGGCGGTCACCGGGCCGAGCCGGTCGGGGAGGCGGGCGACGCGGCGGCCGTTCACGTCGTCGGCGGTGCGGGTGTAGGCGTAGGGCTGCCAGTGCCAGCCCAGGCACACGGTCTGCACGGACATGACGCCACCGCACGGCAGCCGGGTGTGCCGGATCGGGACGGGGCCGACGGCCCGGGCGCGGCACGCGGCGACGAGCTCGCGCTGCCGGTCGGGGGTGAGCCGACCGGGCAGGTGGACGGCGCCCGGCGCGATCTCGCGGCGCTCGTAGCCGGCGGGCGGCGGACCGAACAGCGCGGGCGTGCTGTTCACGCGGCGCCCGGGGCGGGGGGCGGGAAGGAGGCGGTCCAGCCGCATTCGATGCGCCAGGTGCCGCCGTCCGCGCTCGCGCCGCGCACGCCGTCCAGGACGCCGGGCCCGGCGAGCGCCGCGGCGACCGGCTCGGCGAGGGACGCGAAGCCGAACGTGCGGTCCGGGCGCCAGGGGGTGCTGTGGCGCAGGCGTCGGGCGAGCTGCGCCCAGCCGAGCGGGGCGGCGGCGATGACGAGGGCGTCGGGTTCCCGGTCGGTGAGGCGCTGGGCGGGCCGCAGCCAGGAGGCGGCCTGTTCGGGCCAGTCGACGACGGCCAGGACGGCGTTGCCGGCGGCGTGCCAGGCGTCGGCGAACGCGGCGGCGGCCGTGCGGGAGGCGTCGTCGCGGCTGTGGCCGATCGCGACGCTGCGCAGGGGTGGGCGGCGGTGCTCGGCGAGCAGCCGCAGCAGGGCGGCGAGTTCGGGGGCGGTGTGGGGGGCGGGTGCGGGGAGGTCGCCGTAGGCGGTGGTCCCGGGTTCGGGAAGGAGCGGGGAGCGGTCGGGGGCGGGGCGGGGCTTCATGGGGTGCGGTCCTTCTGGCGGGACTTCCACTGCCGGTACTTCCCGGGCAGGCACACCGAGCAGGGCCGGTAGGCGGCGGCGATCGCGGTGGCCTCGTCGGCGAAGAAGACGCGGTGGCGCACGTAGCCGCCGGCGGCGATGGCGCGCAGGGCCGAGGGGCAGTCGAGGCGGCCGTAGCGGCGGCCCCGCCGGTGGCCGCCGAGGGTGCCCGGCGTGGTGCTGGAGTAGGGGCGGTTGTCGGGTCCGGTCAGGGTGTAGCGGCACGACGGGACCGGGGCGGTGCCGACGCTGGGCGCGGGTGCGGGCGCGGGCGTGCCGGTGGCGGCCATGCGGCGGGGCTCAGGCGTCGTGGAAGACGAGGCCGAGGGTGTGGCGGCGGCCGGTGCGCACGGTGCTGACGCCGTGGCGGACGGGGCCGGCGCGGTGGCGGGCCATGTCGACGGTGGTGCGGAACAGTTCGGGCCGGTCGTAGAGCGCGGCGAGCTCCCGGCACTGGGTGGGCGACAGCAGCGGCTCGGTGAGCGCCGCACCGTCCCGGTCCAACTGCTCGTGCACGCCCTGCCAGTCGAGCGAGTCGAGCGCGGGCAGGACGGCCGGGCCCGGGGCGGGCGCCGCGGTGGTGGGCGCGTCGGCGGCGAGGAGGGTGTCGTTCACGGGAGGGATCCTTGGACGGGCGGGGACGGGCGGGGGCATGGGCCCGCGGACCGGGAGGGCCGCGGGCATCGCACGGTCGGGCTGTTCCGATCGTCGCCCTTGGACGGGCCGTGTGCTGGCGGCATTCGGACGCCGCGTCGCGCGGCGGGCGCGTCCGGGGCCGCCCGGGTGCACGAACGAGAGGGCGCCGTGCCGGCTCCGCCACTCCCCCGCTGGTCGCGCTCGCGCCGGTGTCAGGGCGTGCGGGACCGGGTGGGCGTCAGATCCGCGACCAGGAGCGCCAGGAGTTCCGCCGGCGCCTCGATGAAGCGGTAGTGGCCTCCCTCCAGGAGTTCGAAGGTCGTTTCTCCGCAGGCCGGCCAGCCGGTCATCAGCGACGGCGCGATGCCCGTGTCCCCGGTCCAGCCGATGGCGGTGATCGGGCACGGCAGCCGGACCGGCTCGGCCACGTGGTACCGCTTGTTCATGTCGACGTCGTTGCGCAGGACGCCGAGGTAGAGCGCGAGCAGGCTCGGTTCCAGGGTGCCGCCCAGTTCCGCGACGAGCCGGCGCAGTTCGGCGGCCAGCTCGTCGTCGCTCATGCCGAGGAAGCGGCCGTAGGGTCCGTCCTGCGGCGCGACCTCGGAGGAGACGAACAGCCGGGTCGGGGCGGGGCAGCCCCGCTGGACCAGCCGCAGGGCGGTCTCGTACGCCGCCAGCGCGGAGCCGCAGTGCCCGAACAGGGCGTAGGGGCGGTCCAGGTGGGGGCGCAGCGCTTCGCAGAGGTCGTCGGCCAGCGCCTCGTAGGTGGTGTGGGCGGGCTCGCGCATCCGGTTCTCCCGGCCGGGCGGCTGCACGGGGCAGACCTCGACGCCGTCGACCTGTGACGGCCACTGGCGGTACATGCTCGCACCGCAGCCGGAGTAGGGCAGGCAGAACAGCCGCGCCGGTGCCACCGGCGACGGCTCGCGCAGGAACCACTTGTTGCGGGTACGGACCGTCGGAGCGTCCACTGATGACCTTCCGTGTGTGGGGTTTCTTCTCGGGTTCGGCAGCGGCGGTGGCAGCGGCCGTGGTGACGGCTCCGGCTCCTAGCGGGCCCGCGCGGTGATCGGCAGGTGCGTGAAGCCCGCGATGATGTTCGAGCGCATGCGCCGCGGCGTCCCGGCGAGTTCGAAGCCGGTGAACCGGCCGAGCAGTTCGGCGAAGAGGATCCGCAGGGCCACCCGTGCGACGGTGTGTCCGATGCAGTAGTGCGCGCCGACGCCGAACGCGATGTGCTTGTTGGGCCGCCGCCGGATGTCGAAGGTGTCCGGGTCGGCGAACACGGTCTCGTCGCGGTTGGCCGACGCCAGCCACACGACGACGGCGTCCCCCGCGCGGATCGGCACGCCCCGGATCTCGACGTCGCGGGTGGCGTGGCGCATGAAGTGCTGGGTGGGCGAGGCCCACCGCAGTGCCTCCTCCACGCCGCTGCCGAGCAGTTCCGGGTGGGCCGCCCAGTCGTCCAGGACGGCGGTCCCGGCCAGTTCGGCCATCGCCGCGATCGGCGGCTGGGCGGTGGTGACGGTCGCTCCGAGCAGCAGGCTGTAGCAGTTGGACACGATCTCGCCCGGCGACAGTCGGCGTCCGTCGAGTTCCATGGTGAGCAGCACGCTGATCAGGTCGCCGCCCGGTGCGCGCCGACGCGCGGTGACGAGGTCCTGGAAGTAGGCGAACAGTTCGCGGTGGGCGGTCACGAGGGTGGCCCGCGGTCCGGCGGCGAGCTGGAACTCGGGGTCGTCGGCGGCGATGCAGGCGTGGGCGAGCCGGACCAGCCGCGGCCAGTCCTGCTCCGGCAGCGCCATCATGGTGCCGATCACCGCCATCGGCAGGGTGGCCATGGCGGCGGCGAAGTCGTACGGGCCTCCGTCGGCCAACGGCCGGAGCAGTTCGACGACGGCCCGGCGGATCGCCTCCCGGTCGTTCTCCACCGTCTTGATCGACAGCGCCTGCTGCAGCGGGCCGCGCAGGCGCGAGTGCCGGGGCGGGTCGGTCACGGCCATCTGCCGGCCGCCGGCGGGGTCGCCCTTGCCGAGGAGGTTGAGCAGGGTGCCCTGTTCGGAGGTGAACGTGTCGTGGTCGCGCAGTACCCGGTTGGCCTCGGCGTGGGCGACGATCGACCAGTAGCCGATGTCGCCGACCGGCTGCCAGCTCACCGGGGCGTCGCGGCGCAGCCGTCGCCACGCCTCGTGCGCCCCGCCCGAGAGGTAGAGGTCGGGGTCGATCAGATCGACCGGCCGCGGGGCGAGGACCGGGCAGCGCGTGGTCGGGGGAACCGCCGTCATCGGGGCTGCCCCTCCCCCGCCCCGTCGGCCGGGTCCCCCGTCGGGCCGTCCGTCGGGCCGTCCGGGCCCGACGTCCGCATCCGGGCGGTGAGGGCCGTCGCCAGCTCGGCGACGGTCGGCGACAGGTACAGGGTCTGCGCGGGGAGGTCCACGTCGAACTCGCGCTGGGTGGCGACCAGGAGGTCGGTGGCCAGCAGGGAGTGTCCGCCGAGGTCGAAGAAGTCGTCGTCGACGCCGACCGGTTCGACGCCGAGGGCGTCGCCCCACAGCTCGGCCAGTCGCGTCTGCACCTCGGTGAGGGGCGGGACGAACTCGTTGGGCACGTTGCGCGGCACCCGGGTGGCGGTGGGCAGGGCCCGGCGGTCGATCTTGCCGTTGCGGTTCACCGGCAGCTCGGGACGGACGAGGATCGCCCAGGGGATCAGGTAGCCCGGCAGCCGGTCCCGCAGTTCGTGGCGCAGCCGCCGGCCGAGCTCGGCGTTGCCCGCCGGATCGGGTTCCGCGGGCACGACGTAGGCCAGCAGCCGGGTGCCGCCCGCCGGGTCGGGCTGCGGCAGCACGACCGCGTGCCGCACCCCGGCGAGCCGTTCCAGCTCGACCTCGACGGCGCGCGGTTCGGCGCGGTAGCCCTGGACCTTGACCTGGTCGTCCGCCCGTCCGACGAACTCCAGGGTGCCGTCGGGCAGCCATCGCACGAGGTCGCCGGTCCGGTACATCCGGGCGCCCGGCTCGGTCCCGAACGGGTCGGGCAGGAACCGTTCGGCCGTGGCGGCCGGGCGGCCCAGGTAGCCGCGGGCCAGGCCCGCCCCGGCCACGTACAGTTCCCCGCACTCGCCGACGGGCACCGGGCCGAGGTCGCCGTCGAGCACGGCGACCCTGGTGCCGCTGATCGGGCGGCCGATCGGCACGCTCCGCAGCTCCGGGAGGGTGCTGCTGGTCCAGCAGGTCGTGTACGTGGTGTTCTCGGTGGGTCCGTAGCCGTTGGTGAAGAGCAGCTCCGGGTGGCGGGCCAGCAGGTGCTGGACGTGGTTCGGTGAGGCCACGTCGCCCCCGGTGAGGACGTGCCGCACGTCGGCGAACGCCTCCAAATGGGAGCTCGCCATCTGGTGGAAGAGCCCGGTGGTCAGCAGCAGGACCGTGACGCGCTCGGCCCGGACGACGCGCGCCACGTGCTCCACTGTGATGGCGACCGGGGGGAAGAGGACCAGTCGGCAGCCGTTGACGAGGGGGGCCCAGATCTCGAACGTGGACGCGTCGAACGCGACCGGCGCGAGGTGGAAGAAGACGTCCTCGGCGCGGACGTCCATCCAGTCCGCGCCCCGGACGAGCCGGTCGATCGCCCGGTGGGGCACGCCGACGCCCTTGGGCTCGCCGGTGGAGCCCGAGGTGTAGCTGACGTAGGCAAGCCGGTCCGGGTCGCCGGGGCGGGCCGGAGCCGCCGGCCCGGTGGCCGGCTCCTGTGCCGGGCGGCCTTCCGTCACCGTGACGACGGTGCCGGGCAGTTGCTCCCGCAGGGCCTCCTCGGTGATCACCATGCCCGCGCCCGCGTCCTTGAGCAGCAGCGCGTGGCGGCTAGCCGGGTCGTCCGGTTCGAGTCCGAGGTACGCCCCGCCCGCGACGAGGACGGCGAGCAGGGCCACGATCAGCTCGGGCGAGCGCGGCACCAGCACGCCCACGACGTCCTCCTGCGCCAGTCCGGCCGCTCGCAGTCGCCCGGCGAGCCGGTGGGCGCGGTCGTTGAGCTGCCGGTAGGTCAGGGTCCGTCCGTCGCAGGTGACGGCGGGCGCGTGCGGGGCCCGTTCCGCCTGTTCGGCGACCAGCTCGTGGATCGCCCGGGCGTCGAACGGTGGCCGTCCGCTGCCGACGAACGCCGGGATGTCGGTGGTGAAGACGGTCTTGGTCAACTGCTTCCCGCTTTCCTGTGCTGAAGTGTCCCCGTCGGGGTTGAACGCGCGGCCGCGTGGGCCGTCGCCGTTGGCGCGGCTGCAGCTGCTGTGGCCGCTGGAGCCGCGGCTCAGACCGCGGGCACGTGGAAGAAGGTGTCCCGCGCGGCGATGCGGCCCTGCGGTGTCATCCGGAAGAAGTCCGCGAACCGCAGCTCGACCTCACCGCCGTCGTGCAGCACGCCGCGGAACAGGCCGTGCACCGCCACCTCGTCCTCGGTCGTGACCACGGTGGCCAGGGTGTGCACGCCGGTGCGGATCACCCGCTGGTCGCGGTAGAAGCGTTCCAGTTCGGCGTGCCCGACCATGGGTCGGTACCCGGGGCGGTGGTAGCGGGCGTCCGGCGTGAACAGGGCGACCAGCGCGGGCACGTCCCCGGCGTCGACGAGCTGGTAGTACCGGCGGACCTGGGACGCTCCCAGCGCCGGGGCCGTCGGGGGTGCTGCCGCGATCGGGGTTTCAGGTGGTGCCGGCGCTGCCGGTGTCTCGTCGGGCTGGGAGAGGGTGTGGGCCATGCCGAGGTACTTCCTGTGATCGTTGTCGGAGCTGTCGGAGCTGTCAGAGTCGTGTACGTGGTGAGAGGTCCGGTACGGCCGCGGCGTCCGGGGCGTCGTCGAGCGCGTCGACCAGGCGTGCCGGCGTGGGCGCCTGGAACAGGGCGCCGAGGGTGAGTTCGCGGCCGAACCTCACCCGCACCCGGTTGACCAGCCTGGTGGCGAGCAGGGAATTGCCGCCCAGCGCGAAGAAACCGTCGTCGACGCCCACCGTGGGCCGGCCGAGCACCTCGGCGAACAGCGCGCACATCGTCCGCTCCGCCGGGGTGCGCGGCCCGGGGCCGGACGGCGCCGGTGCGGGGTCCGGGACAGGCAGCGCGGCCCGGTCGATCTTCCCTCTGGGGGTCAGGGGATAGGCGTCGAGCGTGACGATCACCGAGGGCACCATGTAGTCCGGCAGCACCGCCGAGGCGTGCTCCCGCACCGACGCCGGGTCGAGCGCCGGGTCCCCGGCCGGGACGACGTAGCCGATCAGACGCCGGCCGGGCGGGGCACCCGGGCCGGCGACCACGGTCGCCTGGGCGACGGCGGGGTGCCCGGCCAGCACCGCCTCGATCTCGCCCAGTTCGATGCGGAAGCCGTGGAGCTTGACCTGCTCGTCCGCGCGGCCGAGGAACTCCAGCTCCCCCTCCGCGTTCCAGCGGACCACGTCGCCCGTGCGGTACATCCGCTCCCCCGGTTCGCCGAACGGGCACGGCACGAACTGGCCGGCCGTCCGGCGGGGGTCGTTCAGGTACCCGCGCGCCACGCCCGCACCGGCGACGTGCAGCATGCCGGCCACCCCCGGCGGCACCGGCGACAGCGCCTCGTCCAGGACGTACACCCGCCTGTTGTCCATCGGCCGGCCGAGGGGGACGACGTCGGGCACGGCCTCACCGGGGCGGAGCACCCGGCGGGTGGTGAAGGTGGCGGCTTCGGTCGGGCCGTACCCGGCGACCACCACGGAGTCCGGACACCGTGCCAGGACGCGCCGTACCGCGTCGGCCGGCACGATGTCACCGCCGGTCCACACCTGGCCGACCCCGGCCAGCGTGCCGGGGGACTCCTCGGCGAACACCCGGAACAGCCCGGCCGTCAACCACAGCGTGCCGACCCGGTGGTCGACGATCAGCCGGTGGAGGTCCGAGAGCGCCAGCTCCCCGGGCGGGGCCACGACCACCCGGCCCCCGTTGAGCAGCGGTACCCACCACTCGAAGGTGGAGGCGTCGAAGGCGTGCGGGGAGTGCGCGAGCACGCGCGGGCCGTCCTGTTCTCGCCAACAGCCTTGCGCGGTCAGGCTGATGACGTTGCGGTGGCTCAGGGCCACGCCCTTCGGCGTGCCCGTGGACCCCGAGGTGTACAGCACGCACGCCAGGTGGTCCGGGCGCAGCGGCACGACGGGATCGGTGGCCGACTCGTCGGCGAGGCCGGGGTCGGCGTCGACGACGACCACCGGTGTGCCGTGGGACAGTTCGTGCTCCCGGGTGGCCCGGTGGGTGAGCAGCACCGCCGCCCCGGTGTCGTCCAGGACGCGCCGCAGGCGGGCCGTCGGGGCCCGGGTGTCCAGCGGCACGTAGGCGCCGCCGGCCTTGCCGATCGCCAGGACCGCCACCACCACGTCGGCGGAGCGTTCCATGAGCACGGCCACGGTGCTGTCGCAGCGGACGCCCAGGGCGATGAGCCGGTGGGCCAGCCGGTTGGCGCGGGCGTTCAACTCCGCGTAGGACAGGGTGGTTTCCCCGCACACCACGGCGGGTGCATCGGGCCTGCGCGCGACCTCGGCCGCGAAGGCCAGCGGCACCGTCGGGTGCGGCAGCGGCCGCGTGGTGCGGTTGCCCGCCACGACGGTCCGGTGCCGTTCCGCGGCGGTGAGCAGGTCGGGCCGGCCGATCGGCCGGTCCGGGTCGGCGGCCACCGCGTTCAGGAACCGGAGGAACCGCTGCTGGTGGGCGGCGAGTTCGGCCTCGGAGTAGAGCGCGGGGTTCGCGTCGACGTCGAGCCGGGGCTCGGTGCCGTCGGAGCGGTCGTAGACGGAGAACGAGAGGTCCTCGACCGGCCCGTTGGACAGGTTGTGCACGGTGGCCCGGACCCCCGCGAAGTCCAGGTGGTAGTAGAAGGACATGATGTTGACGACGGGCCCGAACAGGACCCGCTCCGAGCGTGCCGGATCCAGCTCCCGGCGCAGGTCCTCGCTGCGGTGGCGCTGGTGCGGGCGCAGGGCGGCGACCTCCTCGGCCACCTGTCGCGCGAGGGCGGACAGACCCTGTCCGGGGTGCACGCTCAGCCGCAGCGGCACCACGTTCGCCACCATGCCGGGGACGGCCGGCACGGAGGAGCCGGTGCGCCCGGTCACCGGCATGCTGAGCACGATGTCCCGTTCGCCGCTGAGGCGGTGGAGGTACGCGGCGACCGTCGCGGTGAAGGCGGTGGGCCAGCTCGCCCCGGCGGGTCGCGCGGCCCGTCGCAGCGCGGCCAGGGTCGGCGCGTCGAGGCTGCCGGTACGGCGCAGGAAGCCGTCCGAGGCGGCCGCCGAGCGGCTGGCGAGGCTGACCGGATCCGGCCGGCCGGCCAGTCGGGCCGCCCAGAACGCCCGGTCCTGTTCGGGCTGTTCCGACGCGTGGTGGGCGGCGTCGTGCGCCAGCAGGAGGCTCAGCGGCCCGAAGGCCGGTCCTGTCCCGCCCCTGCCCTCGACCAGTCCGGTGTAGGTCCTGGCGACGCGGCGCGCGATCAGCGACATGCTGAAGCCGTCGACCACGATGTGGTGGACGCGCTGGTACCAGAGGAAGCGGTCCGGCGCGACGGTGAACAGGGCCTGGCGGAACAGCGGGTCCCGGGTGAGCCCGACCGGCGTGGACAGGTCGGCGCGCATCCAGCGCTCGGCCGCCCGCAGCGGATCCGGTGTCGACGTGAGGTCGACGTGGTGCATCGTCCAGTCGGACGCCGGGGTGACGACCTGCCGGGGGCCGTCGGCGCCGTCGGTGAGGCGGACCCGCAGTGACTCGGTCTCGTCCACCACGCGGCGCACGGCCGTCTCGAACAGCTCCGGGTCGATCGGCCCGGGGATGTCCACGTACTCGCCGGTGTTGTAGGCGGGGCTGCCGGGGCGCAGGTGGTGGGCGAACCAGATGCCGGACTGCGCCGACGACAGCGGCAACTCGTGTCCGTCGCTCATCCGAGCTCCTCCAGGACGGCCGACAGCGCGTCGGCGAAGGGGGCGACGTGCGGCGGCGACAGCATGTCGTGGTGGTTGCCGGGGACCTCGACCACGCTCAACGCCCCCCGGGTGCGGTCCCGCCACCGGGCGGGGACCACGACCGGGCCGCCGAGTTCGGGGTGGGTCTCGGCGCTCGTGAACAGGTGGATCGGTGTCCGCAGCCGTGCTGCCGACCGGTAGCGCCGGGCGGCGGCGCCGTTGGTGGTGAACACCCGTGCCATGCGCCGCAGTTGTTCGGTTCGCATCCGCTCGGGCAGGCGCTCCCGGTCGTCGGCGTCGTGGAGCAGCAGGGAGAGGGCTGCCTGCTCGTCGAGCTCGTGGAGGTCCCCGTCCGACCCGTCGTCGGCTCCAGTGGTGGACGCGGGCGCTCCGACGTCGATGATCCCGAGGAATCCCGGGGGGTTCCCCTGCTCCTCCAGCAGGCGGGCCATCTCGAAGGCGACCAGCCCGCCGAAGGACCAGCCGACCAGCAGGTACGGGCCGTCGGGCAGCACGGACCGCAGCTCCAGCAGGTAGCGCTGCGCCTGCTCCTCGACGGTGGCCAGGGGCGGCTCGTCGGTGTTGTAGCCGACGGCCTCCAGGCCGTGGACGGGCCGGGCGGGGCCCACAGGGGATTCGGTGAGGCGCTCGGTGAGCTGTCCGGCGAGGTGGAGGAAGGAGCACACGTCGCCGCTCTGCGGGTGCACCAGGATCAGCGGCGCCCGGCGGCGGTCACCTTCGGCCAGCGGGACGACGATCCGGTGCAGGGCCCGGGACGCGTCGGGCAGTTCCGCGCACAGGCCCTCGACGGTGGGATGGCGGAACACCGTGTTCAGCGGCACGGTGACCCCCCACTCCCGCCGGATCGCCTCCACGAGCTCGACCGCCCTGAGCGAGTGCCCGCCCAGCGCGAAGAAGTCGTCCCGGACGCCGACGCGCGGGGTGCCCAGCACACGCTCCCAGATCCCGGTCATCAGGAGTTCCGGCAGGTCCCGCGGCGGTAGCGCACCCGCCTCGTGGCCGTGGCGGGCGGGCGCGGGCAGGGCCCCGCGGTCCACCTTGCCGTTGGTGGTCAACGGGATCCGGTCGAGTGCGGTCAGCGTCGTCGGCACCATGAACTCGGGCAGGGTCTCGCGCAGGGAGCGCCGCAGGTCCCCCAGGTCACCGGGCCGGTCCTGCCACACCAGGTAGCCGGCCAGTTCGGCGTCCGTCCCGCCGCCGCGCACCGTCACCGCGGCCCTGGCGACACCGGGCCGCGCGCACAGCGCGGCCTCGATCTCGCCCAGCTCGATCCGGTATCCCCGGATCTTCACCTGCTCGTCGGTGCGGCCGAGGAAGACGAGGCTGCCGTCCGGCAGGTACCGCGCCAGGTCGCCGGTCCGGTACAGCCGGCCGCCGGCCGCACCGAAGGGATCCGGCACGAAGCGCTCGGCGGTCAGCCCCGGCCGGTTGGCGTAGCCGCGGGTGACGCCGACCCCGCCGATGTGGATCTCCCCCGGTACCCCGACGGGCACCGGGGCGCCCGCCGGGTCCAGCAGGTGGATCCGGAGGTTTCCGAGCGGCCGGCCGATCGGCACGGACCCGCCCGGCCGGGCCAGGTCCCGTTCGGCGTCCACGCGCCGGGTGACACAGCCGACGGACGCCTCGGTGGGACCGTAGCCGTTCCACAGCGTGGAGACCCGGTCGAGGAGCCGCCGGGCCAGGGCGGGCTGGAGCGGTTCACCCACGCAGATCGCCTGGAACCGGCCGCCCTGCCATCCGCCGTCCAGCAGCAGGATCCAGGTGGCGGGTGTGGCCATGAGCGTGGTGACGCCGAACTCGCGCATCATCTCCGTCAGGCGCGGGCCGTCGACGGCGACCTCCGACGGGGCGATCACCACGCTCGCGCCCCAGGCCAGGGGCATGAGCACCTGCGGGACGATGACGTCGAAGGAGATCGAGGCCACCGAGGCGACGACGTCGTCCCCGCCGAGGTCCAGCTGCCGGCCTCGGACCACCAGGTAGTTGACCACGCCCTCGTGCGGGACCAGCACGGCCTTGGGGCGGCCGGTCGAACCGGAGGTGTAGATCGAGTACGCCAGGTTGGCGGGCGTCGCGAGCGGTGGCAGCGGGTCCTCCGGCCGGGCCGCGATGAGCCGGGCCTCGGTGTCCATCCGCACCGTCGCGGCGCCGTGGTTCGGGAGCCGGTCGGCCAGGGAGTCCTGGGTGAGCAGCAGCGGCACGTCGGCGTCGGCGAGCATGAACGACATGCGCCGTGCCGGGAGGTCCGGGTCCAGCGGCAGGTAGGCGGCGCCCGACTTGAGGACGGCCAGCAGGGCCACGACCAGGTCCGCCGAGCGTGGCAGGCACACGCCGACCAGGCGTTCCGGCCGCGCTCCCCGGGCTCGTAGGTGCCGGGCCAACCGGTTGGCCCGGCGGTCGAGTTCCCGGTAGGTCAGTTGCTCGGCGCCGCAGCGGACCGCCACCGCGTCGGGGGTCCGCCGGGCCCGCTCCTCGACCAGCTCGTGCACGCAGAGGTCCGCGGGAAAGGGTTCGTCGGTGGCGTTGGCGGCCACCAGCAGCGCCTCGCGTTCGGCCTCGGTGAGCAGTTCCAGGCGCGAGACGGGACGGTCGGGATCGCCGGACGCGGCGTCCAGCAGCCGCAGGTAGTGGCCGACCAGGCGCTCCACGCTCGCGCGGTCGAACAGATCGGTGTCGAAGGCCACCGTCCCGGTCGTCCCGCCCGGGCCGGCCGGCCCGTCGGCGATCACCAGGCTGAGGTCGACCTTGGCCGTGCCGTTGTCGACCTCGATCCGTTCGACCTCCGTCCCCACCAGCCGGAGGGAGCCGGTCGGGTCGGACAGGCCGGCGAACATCACCTGGAACAGCGGGTTGCGGTCGAGACCGCGGGCCGGCCGCAGCTCCTGCACCAGCCGTTCGAACGGCACGTCCTGGTGCGCGTAGGCGTCCGCGGCGGTCCGGCGGACCCGATCGAGCAGCTCGGCGAAGCTCGGGTCGCCCGCGAGGTCGGTGCGGATGACCACGGTGTTGATGAACGAGCCCACCAGCGGGTCGAGTTCCGGACGGGTGCGGCCCGCGACCGGGGTGCCGACCGCCACGTCCGACTGCCCGCTGTAGCGGGCGAGCAGGGCCTGGAACGCGGCGAGCAGCGTCATGAACATCGTCGCGCCGTGCCGCCGGCCCAGCAGCCGCAACCGCCCGGCCAGTTCCTCGGGCACCGTGAAGGTGATCCGCTCGCCCCGGCCCGCGCGGGCCCGGGCGCGCGGGCGGTCGGTGGGGCCGGGCAGTGGGGCCAGCCCCGAGCGCGGGTGGAGCGCGGAGTTCCGCTGGGGCGGCAGGCGTTCGCCGGAGAGGCGGGCCCGCTGCCAGTGGGCGAAGTCCGCGTACTGGATCCGCAAGGGCGGCAGCTCGTGCTCGCGGCCTTCCAGCCGGCTCCGGTACATCGCCGACAGGTCGTCCCACAGCAGCGGCATCGACCAGCCGTCGACCGCGATGTGGTGGACGACCACCACCAGGACGTGTTCGTCCTCGTCGACCCGCAGCAGTGCCGCGCGCAGCAGTGGGGCGGTGGCCAGGTCGAACGGGCGCAGGACCTCGGCGTGGACGAGATCGAGGACCAGCTGCGTCCGGCGGTCCGCGGGCTCGGCCCGGAGGTCCGTGACGGGCAGGTCGAGCGGCCGGGCCGGCTCGACCGAGGGGACGGGGCGCCCGTCCTGCTCGGGGAAGGCGGTGCGCAGGACTTCGTGGCGCCGCACCAGCTCGGTGAGGCTGTGGCCGAGGGCGGCCACGTCCAGCGGACCGTGCAGCCGGAAGACCTCGTGGACGTTGTACATCGCGGGGCCGTTGGACAGCCGCTCGATCAGCCACATGCGTTCCTGGGTGAACGACGTCACCTGCGCGCCCGCCGGGCGGCGTGGGACCGCGCCCCCCGGCTCGCCCTCGGCGGCCCTGCTCCGGGCCGCGCGGACGCGTTGGTCCAGCAGGGCCCGGGTGGTGGCCGGCGTGGAGCCGGTCGGTCGGCCGGGCTCGGATCGACTGTGCGGTGCCTTCACGGGTGACGGGCCTTTCCGGCGGGGAGCGGTTCGGCTTCGGCGGTAAGTGGTGCGGCTTCGGCGGGGAGCGGTTCCGCTTCGGCGGCGCCGAGGTCCGCCAGCAACGCCGCGTCGACGGCGTCGGCGAGTTCGGCGACGGTCGGGTGGAAGAACAGCAGGGTGACCGGCAGTTCGAGGTCGAGTGCCCGGCCGAGTCGGGACATGATCTTCGACGCGAGGAGCGAGTGGCCGCCCAGCTCGAAGAAGTCGCCGTGCACGTCGTCCGGGGCGGCACCGAGCACCTCGGCCCAGGTCTCCAGCACGAGAAGCTCGGTCTCGGTCACGGTCCTCGCGACGGGAGCGCCGGCCCGGTCGGCATCTGACCGCGGGGCCGGGGGCGGCACGGCGGGAGTGGCGGGGGCGGAGCGGCTCGCACGGAGGCCGGGAGGGGTCTCCCACGCCGATATCGGCCGTTCGGGACTGCCGACGAGCTGGTCGAGCAACGCCCTGAAGCCCTCGGAGAGTCGCCGCACCGTGTCGCGGTCGAAGAGGTCGGTGGCGTAGCGGATGACGCCGGCGATGCGGTCTCCGCGGTCCGTCAGGGAGACCTCGATGTCGAACTTCGCCACCTCGTTCGGTATCCGATGGCCGCTCACCTCGATCCCCGGGAGGCCGGACGGGAGCGCCGGCGGATCCTCCAGCTGGAACATGACGGTGAACAGCGGGTGCTGGCCGAGATCGCGTTCGGGCCGCAGCTCCTGCACCAGCCGTTCGAAGGGGACGTCCTGGTGGGCGTAGGCCTCCACCGCGCACCGCCGTACCCGGGCGAGCACGTCGGTGAAGCCGGGGTCGCCGGACAGGTCGGTGCGCAGGACGAGCGTGTTGACGAAGAAGCCGATCAGCGGCTCCAGCTCGATCCGGGTCCGTCCGGAGATCGGCGTCCCCACCGTCACGTCGGCCTGTCCCGTGCAGCGCGCGAGCAGGACCTGGAAGGCGGCCAGCAGCGTCATGAACGGCGTGACCTCGTGGGCGCGCCCCAGTGCGCGGATGCGGTCGGCGAGTTCGGTGGGGATCTCGATCTCGACCTGGTCGCCCCGGCCCGACCACACCGCGGGGCGGGCCCGGTCCGTCGGGAGCACCGACGGACTCAGGTCGGCCAAGTGATCGCGCCAGTAGGCAAGTTGGTCCTGCAGCGCCGTTCCGTCCTGGTGGCTCCGTTGCCAGTCCGCGAAATCGGCGTACTGGACGGGAAGGTCCGCCAGGGCGATCGGCCGGCCTTCGACGGCGGCACCGTATCCGGTGGAGATCTCCTGCCACAGCACCGACAACGACCAGCCGTCACAGGCGATGTGATGGATCACCAGGAGCAGAAGATGGTCGTCGGGGGCGGTGCGGATCAGCCGGGCCCGCAGCATCGGAGCGGTCCCGAGGTCGAACGGGGTCGCCAGATCGGCGGCCACCAGCTCCCGGACCCGCTGCCGGGCCCGCTCCGCCGGGGCGTGCGTCAGATCGGTGATCGTCGGCACGAAGGTCTCGACCGGGTCCGTGACGTGGCGCGGGCCGTCGTCGGTGTCGACGATCCTGCCGCGCAGCACCTCGTGGCGCCGCACGACTTCGGTCAACGCCCGGACGAGCGCGCCCTGGTCCAGCCGGCCGCGCAGGCGAACCGCGGTCGGGACGTTGTGGTCCGGCCGACCCGGCCGCAGCCGGTCGAGGAACCACAGCCGTTGCTGGGCGAAGGACAACGGGGTCGGAGCGTGCGCGCGCCGATCGGAGCCAGGCATGACGGATCCACCTTTCACGGCGATCGGGAACGCTCGAACGCCCCGGAAATACCCTCGCCGATTCGCTACATCGCGATCAGTACGGCGGATAGTAGGCAGCTCCCGTCTCACTCCGCAAGACAGGAAACAGGGTTGCAGGCATCAAGACAATCTTTACGCCAGTCCACCGGATTCCTTATGTAGATCGAACACGCTCGACGGCTAGCATCGGCGCGACCGGCCGCGAAACCGTCTCTGACGTGCCATCATGACGCCGGTCGAGCAACCCACTTCCGTGGACGGGCGCCACGTGATAATTCTTCTTTCACCAGGTGGACGGCCGGGTGAGCCCCTTTCGCGTCGACCCCTTCATTGTTCCGAATGAGATCGGTGAACCCGTTGCATGAACTCATCCGTTGAATATGAACCCACTTCGTTCGCATGAACTCGGAGAAGGCATGACGCAGCAGCAGAGCCTGGTGGGTTCATTCGTCTCGCACGCCACCGGCCACCCCGGTGATCCGGCGTTGGTGTGGCGCGGAGAAGAGACGACCTACGGTGAACTCCACCGACTGGCAGAGCGGGAGCGCGTCCGGATCAGCCGGCTCGCCCCGGACGGGAACGAGCCGATCGGCATCGTGGCCGCCAAGTCGCCCCCGACGATCGCCCTGGTGCTCGCCTGCCTGCTCGAAGGGCGGCGCTTTCTGCTGCTGCCGGCGCCCACTCCGGAGGGGGGAACGTCCCACGCCTTGGTGGAGCGGGCCGGAATCCGGCACGTCCTGACGCCGGACAGTCCCCGGGCGCCCGGACCGGGCGCCCGGGACCGGCCGGCGGAACCGCGGGCGCCGCGCGATACGGAGCCCGCCGACGTCTCCTTCATGTTCACCACCTCCGGTTCCACCGGGCGGCCGAAGATCGTGCCGCTGAGTACGGGGGCGGTGGACCGCTTCACCACCTGGGCCGGCGAGCGGTTCGGCATCCGTCGGGGGACCACGGTCCTCAACTACGCCCCGCTCACCTTCGACCTGTGCCTGCTGGACATCTGGACCACGCTCAAGTACGGCGGCCGCGTCGTCCTGGTCGATCCGGCCCGGGCCACCCACCCGGGCCACCTGCTGGACCTCGTCTCCCGCCATCAGGTCCAACTCGTCCAGGCGGTACCGATGTTCTACCGGCTGCTGGTCGACGCGGCCGCGGAGAGCGGCCGGCGGCTCGACACGGTCGAGCATGTCGTCTTCACCGGTGACAGCCTGCCCGCCCGCTGCCTGGCCGAACTTCCGCAGCTGTTCACCGGCGCGCGGCTCTACAACGTCTACGGCTGCACCGAGACCAACGACAGCTTCCTGCACGAGGTCGACGGCACCGAGCCGGCGGACGGCCCGGTGCCGATCGGGCGCCCGCTGCCCGGCGTCCACGCGGTGATCGTCGATGCCGACGGCGGGATCGTGACCGGGCCGGGAACCGGCGAGCTGCATGTCGCGACGCCGTTCCAGACCGCCGGCTACCTGGACCGGGACCAGAACGCCGACCGGTTCGCGACCCACCGCCACGAAGGGGAGACGCGGCGCTACTTCCGCAGCGGCGACCTCGTGCGGCGCGACCGGGACGGCCACATCACCCTGGAAGGCCGCAACGACCACCAGGTCAAGGTCCGCGGCACGCGGGTCAACACCCACGAGGTCGAACAGGTGCTGCTCGACCATCCCGACGTCGTCGAGGCGGCCGTGCTGGCCGTGCCCGACCCGGTGGCCGGCCGCCTGCTGCGGAGCGTGGTCCGTCGCGCCCCGGACAGTCGGCTGAACTCGCTGGCCCTGCGCCGGCACTGCGCACAGCGGCTTCCGCTCACCGCGGTCCCCTCCACCCTGCTGATCGTGGACGACCCGCTGCCCAGGACGTCCACCGGAAAGATCGACCGCGCGCCCATCGAGCGCACCTGCTCCCCGTCCCAGCCCCAGCCCCAGCCCCAGCCCCAGTCCAGCGAAGGAACGGCCACGTGAAGCACGCCGCGACAGTCACCCGGTTCATCATCGAGGAGTTCCTGCCGGACGTCGGCGCGCACGAGCTGGACTCCGACTACGACCTCGTGGACGGCGGGGTCATCGACAGCCTCGGCCTGCTCAAGACGATCGCCTGGCTCGAGGACCGCTTCGACCTGCGCGTCGAGGAGTTCGACCTCGACCCGGACAGCTTCCGCTCCGTCGCCTCGATCAGCAGGTTCATCGAAGAGGCCCAGCCGCACCGGACGGACTCCCACTAGTCATGCACGAGGTGCTGCGAGCGCTGATCGACCGGGACCGCACCGTCGACCAGGAGCTGTGGGGGTCCTTCTGGGAGCAGCTGCGCGACGGCGCGCTGCGCTCCGGCGAGACGGTGGCGCTGCTGTCCTCGCTGTCCACCCGGATGCCCGATCGGGACACGCTGGTCGCGATGCTCCGCTCGCTGGACGAGCGACGGCCGGCCGTCCCCGCGCGGCTGGAGGGCACGGCCAACATCGTCGGAACCGGAGGCGGGCCGGCCACGTTCAACATCTCCACCGCGGCGGCGTTCGTCGCCGCGGCCCTGGGCGTGCGCATCGTCAAGACGGGGTCCCGCGCCTACACGAGCAGCTGCGGCTCCCACGATCTGCTCGACCGACTCGGCATCGGAAGGACCACCTCGTACGAGCAGACCGAGGCCCAGCTGGAACGCTTCGGCATCGCGTTCCCGGGGAACTTCGTCTACCCGCGGGAGGTCGCGCTGCTGGCCCGGAGCATCGTGCCGATGGACCTGCGGATGATCGGCGGATTCATCAACTCCGTCGGCCCCTTCCTGGCCGCGGTGCCGGTCTCCGCCCAGCTCGTCGGCGTCTCGGACCGTTCGCTGGTGCCGACTCTGAGCCATGTCGCCGCCACCGCGGCCGCCACCGTCGCCGGCCGGAGGATCTGGCTGTGCTCCAACGAGCTGGGCGTCGACGAGCTCGTCAGTTCCGTCGACAACGTCGTCCTCACCAATGACGGCACCGACGGGATCCGGCTGCCGGCCGAGGCTCCGGGGACCGGGACCGGGACCGGGACCGACGCGATCGCCGAACTGCGGCCGGCCGGAGGGGGCGAGGACGTGGTCGACCACTTCCTCGGCGTGCTCTCCGGGGAGGGGACGGGTCTCGCGACGCGGACCGTCCGCCTGAACGCCGCCGCACTGGCCGTCGCGAGCGGGCTGATCGACGGATGGCCGGAGGCGATCGGGGCGGCCGACGACGCCCTGCGCAGCGGCGCCGCCCGCGAGCTCGTCGAGCGCCTGCGCGCCCGGCCGGCGCGCCGCACGGCGGCCACGGTGCGTGCGCGGTGAGCGGGTTCTTCGCACACCGGCCGCCGGACCGGCCCGGCCTGGCGGTGTTCCTCAACGCCGGAGACCCGCCGCTGCCCGTACTGGCCGACGTCATGCGGATGCTCGACGACTGCCGGGTGGACTGCCTGGAGCTGGCGGTGCCCTTTCCCCACTCGGTCACCGACGGGCCCGTCATCCGCCGATCGGCGCAGCGGGCCCTGGCCGACGGCGGCGAGCTCGACGAGGTGCTCGACTTCCTCGGCGGGATCCTGCCCCGGCTGCGCCACCTGCGGGTGGCCCTGCTGGCCGACTGGAGCCACACGGTCAGGGACCTGACCGTGCCCGGCTTCGTGCGGCGGGTCGCCGACTCGGGCGTCCACGGGCTGCTGGTCCACGGCCTGCCACCGCGGCTACGGGCCGGCTGCCTCAAAGCGGTGCGGGAGGCGGGACTGCCCATGGTCGCCACCTGCTACGCCGCGTCGACGGCCGAGGTGAAGGCCGCGGCCGCCGAGTGCGCCACCGCGTACCTGTACCTGGTGGCCCACTACGGCCGCAGCGGCGGCAGGCTCACGGCCGACCGCCGGGAGCTGGCCGCCGCGCTGGCCGAACTGCGGACGGCGACCGCCGTACCGATCGCCGTCGGATTCGGCGTCCGCTCCGGGGCGGACATCGCCCTGCTGCACGACCTCGGCGCCGACGCCGCGGTCGTGGGCAGCGCCGGGGTCGCCCGGATCGAGCAGGCCCTCGCCGAAGGGGCCGACGTGGTCGAGGAGTTCCACACCTTCGTGCACACCCTTTCGCCGTATTCAGCCAACCACTAGGAGGCACACCCGATGATCGTCCGACGCCTTGACGAAGCGAAGACCGTGGACTGGGGCAACGGGCTCAGCCGCAGGTTCCTTCTCGAATCCGACGGCCTGGGCTACACGATGACGGACACCACCGTCCGCGCCGGCACCAAGTCGAGGCTGGAGTACCGCCGCCACCTGGAGGCCTGCTACTGCATCGAGGGAACGGGCGAGGTCGTGGACGCCGACGGCACGTCCCACCCGATCGAGCCGGGCACGCTGTACGCGCTCGACCGGCACGACGCCCACTTCCTGATCGCGAGCCAGGACGAGGACCTCCGCCTGGTGTGCGTGTTCTCGCCCGCGCTGCGCGGCGACGAACGCCACAACCTGGACTCAGCCGATTTCTCCGAGTACTAACAGGACCGACAGGACTGACAGGACCGACAGATGATCAGGTGGAACGCCGACCAGATCGCCCTGGGCGAGGGGATCGCCCAGTGGTGCGAGGAACTCAGCTCGGGCCATCTCGAAGGGGACGCCGAAGGCGCCTTCCCGTGGGACAAGTGGAAGCTGATCCGGAGGTCCGGAATCCTCGGCCTGCCGTTCGACGAGCGGTGGGGCGGGCTGGGCCAGGATCTGCTCACCACCATGCACGTGCTCGAACAGCTCGGGACCGGATGCCGTGACGGCGGACTGAACTTCTCGGTCGCCACCCACCTGGTCGGCGCCGGGGTCCCGCTGCAACGGTTCGGCTCACCGGAGCTCAAGGCGCGTTACCTGCCGGGGATCTGCTCGGGTGAGACGATCGGGGCGCACGCGATCAGCGAGACCGAGAGCGGCTCCGACGCGCTGGCGATGAGGACCACGGCCACCCGCGAGGACGACGGCTTCGTGCTGCGGGGCGGCAAGTCCTTCATCACCAACGGCCCGGTGGCCGACGTGTTCGTGGTCTACGCGCGCACCCACCCGAACGGCGGCCCGCTCGGCATCACCGCCTTCGTCGTGGAGCGGGACACCCCGGGGCTCGTCGTCGGGCCACCCGTCGCCACCATGGGGCTGCGGACCGCTCCGCTGGGCGAACTGCACTTCGACGACTGCAGGGTCCCCGCATCCGCCGTGATCGGCCGGGTCGGATCCGGGTTCCTGGTCCTGGACCACGTGATGAAGTGGGAGATCCTCTGCTCCTTCGTCATCAACACCGGGCAGATGCGGTACCGGCTCGACCGCTGCGTCGAGTACGCCAAGGAGCGCGTCCAGTTCGGCCATCCGATCGGCTCGTACCAGTCGATCTCCCACAAGCTCGTGGACATGGGCATCGGCCTGGACACCGCACGGAAATGGCTCTACGACACGGCGGTTCGGCTGACGGAGGGCGAGAACGTCACGAGGGACATCGCCGTCAGCAAGCTCGTCGCCAGCGAGAGCAACCTCTCCTCCGCACTGGCCGCCGTGCAGATCTTCGGCGGCAGCGGGTACCTGGCCGAGTACGGGCTGGAGAAGGACGTGCGCGACGCGGTCGCCGGCCCGATCTACTCGGGCACCTCGGAGATCCAACGCAACCGCGTCGCCGCCATGTTGGGGCTGTGACGCCTGATGCTGGTCAAGATCTGCGGAGCCGTCTCGGCCGGGGACGTGGCCTCGCTCGACAGGGCCGGAGCCGACCTGGTCGGCCTGTGGCACGGCGTTCCGGGGGGTCGAACGGATCTGACGCTCCGTCAATTGACGGTGTTGGCGGACACCGTGAACCGAACGGCGCGACTGCGTCCGGTCCTCGTGACCTTCCTGAACGACGCCGGGGCGCTGCGCGCGGCGACGGACGCGGCCCGGGTGCCGTTCGTCCAACTGCACGGCTACCAGCCGCCGGGCCTGGTCCGCGCCCTGAAGAGCACCACGGACCTCACCGTGGTCAAGGTGCTGCACCTCGGTACGGACACCCGCGCGGAGCGGTCCCTGATCGCGGCGTACGAGCGGGCTGGAACGGACCTCTTCCTGCTGGACGCGGTGGCCGGGGACGGCCGGATCGGCAGTACCGGGCAACCGGCGGACCGCGCGGCCGTCCTCGGGATCGCGGACCGCCTCTCGCGCCCCTTCCTGCTGGCCGGCGGCATCACGGCCGGCAACCGGGAGGACTACCGGGAGGTGGTCGACCACCCCCTGTTCCTGGGCATCGACGTGGACACGGCGGCCAGGGACCCCGACGGACGGCTGAGCAGCGACCGGGTCACGGCCCTGCGGCGCGGCTGGCGAGCGACGGACGGCAGCGGGGTGCCCGGATGACGGCCGCGTTCATCGAGGCGCTGCTGGACGCCCGCCGACCGGTGATCATGGAGCTCAAGCGGCAGGACGCCGCAGGAAACGACCTGTTCGGTGACAGGTCGGCCACCCGCCTGGTCGCCGACTACCGGGCCGTCGGCGCACCCTGCCTGTCCGTGGTGACCGGGCGGTGGTTCGGCGGCACCCCGGACCTGCTGCGCGAGGTCGTGGAGGCGACGGACCTGCCCGTGCTGCAGAAGGACTTCATCACCCGCCGGAGCCAACTGCACCAGGCCCGCGAGAGCGGCGCGTCCGCGGTCCTGCTCACCGCCGCGCTGCTGCCCCGCGCCACCCTGGGCCACCTGGTCGACCTCGGCCTGCGCCTGGGCCTGACGCCGTTCGTCGAGGTCACCACCGAGGAGGAGATCAGCCGCGTGCCACGCGCCGAGGACTGCGTGGTCGCGGTGAACAACAAGGACATCGCCACCCGCGAACGCGGCGCGGGCGACCTCGGGCGGAGCTCCTCGCTCCTGCCCGCGGTGCTGAACAGCGGCACCCGGTGCCCGGTGAGTGCCGGAGCCATCCGCTGCCCCGACGACGCCGCCCGCCTGCTCGGGGAGGGCTTCGCCGGTGTGCTCGTCGGGACGGGCCTCCTGCGCACCGCCAGCCTGCCGGGCTGGCTGGACGGCCTGGACGCCCGCCTCGGCACCCGCCCAGAACCGGCCCCCGACGCCGGCCCCGAACCGGCTCCACGCGTCCGCCGCCCGGCGGACCCCCCACCCACCAGCGACATCCGGAGGTAACGCCATGACCAGCACGGCAACCGAGCAGTGGAAGGTCGTCGTCAACGACGAGGAGCAGTACTCGATCTGGTCCGCCGACCGCGAGTCGCCGGCGGGCTGGCACGAGGTCGGCGTGCAGGGCGCGAAGGACGAATGCCTCGCGCACATCGAACGCGTGTGGACCGACATGCGCCCCCGCAGCCTGCGCCTGCGGTCCGTCCCGGAGGACGGTGCGCAGTGAACCCGACACTCGCACCGCACGGTGCGCGCGGAGCGACCGGCCCCGTGCTCTCCACCGCCCTGGACCTCCCGGAGTGCCGGGCCCGGGGCTGGGTCGTCGTCGACTCCATGGTCGACGGCCTCGCCATGGGCGGCACCAGGATGACCCGGACGGTGACCGAGCAGGAGCTGACCGGGCTCGCCAGGGCGATGACCCACAAACTGGCGCTGGTCGGCCTGCCCATCGGTGGCGCCAAGGCCGGGATCGCCCCCGACCCGGGCGCCACCGTCGAACGGGAGGCGGTGATGCGGGAGTTCGGCCGCGCCGCGGCCCCGCTGCTGCACGGCGGGGTGTACCTGGGGTGCGACCAGGGCACCACCTACGCCGACCGGCGGCTGGCCTTCGAGGCCGCCGGGTACGACGTCACCCGCCTCCCCGGCACCACCCGCCTCACCGTCGGCTGGGCCGAACTGTGGGACCACATGGCCGACATCACCGGGTTCGGCGTGGCCGTCGCGGTGCTCGGCGCCCTACGGGCCTCCGGCGCGCGGACCCCGCAGCGCATCGCGATCCAGGGCTTCGGCACCGTCGGGCGCGCGGTGGCCGGCCACCTGGCCGCCCACGGCCACCGGGTGGTGGCCGTGGCCGACGTCCGGGGCACCGTCGAGGACCAGCGCGGCCTGCCCGTCACCGAACTAGCCTCGCTCACCAGCAGCGACGGCACGATCGACCGGAGCCGGCTGCCCGACCGGGTCACCGTCCACGGCCCCGGGCAGGCGTGGCTGCACGTCGACGCCGACGTACTGGTGCTGGCGGCCTCCGCCTCCGCGGTCGACGAGGAGGCGGTGCCCGCGGTCCGGGCCCGCCTGGTGGTCGAGGGCGGGAACCTGAGCTGCACCGCACCGGCCCGCCGGCTGCTGCGCGAGGCCGGGCACACCGTCCTGCCGGACGTGGTCGTCAACGTCGGCGGCGCGGCGGCGACCGGCTGCGTGCTCACCGGGCTGGCCCCGTCCGACCTGCCGCTCCCGCAGCTGTCCGAGTGGCTGCGCGAGTGGGTCGCCGGCAGGATCGCCAGGAACTGCGAGCTGGTGCAGGAGCTGAGCGCCACGGGCAGCGCCGATCCGGTCGCACAGCTCCTCGGTTCGCGCGCCGCCCCGGCCGACGCGGCCCCGGACGACGCCGGACCGGGGGTCCCGGCCGAGCGGTGATCCGGCGGGAGGACGCGCCCTCGCCATCGGGCCGCCGGGCGGAGCGTCACCGGCGACGAGTGCGTCACCGCACGCCCTGGCGGGCCGGGCCGTCGGGCTCTGCGCTCTCCGCTCGCGGAGTCGGTCAGGGTCCAAGGACGGGGAGCAGTGGGCGGCTGCCGCGCCCAGCGGCTCGACCGGCTCACCTCTCGGTGGGGGTGTCCTGGTCGCCCGGCCGGAGGGTGGGTGTGGTGGCCCGCGCGTCGGCACGGGTCGCGGCGAGGCTGCCGAGGAGCTTGACTCGTTCCTCGGTCGGGGATCCCTCCGCGCCCGTGCAGGCGTACATCATCCATCCGGGGTGATCGGGCAGCTCGACGCCCTCGTAGACGAATTCGAGGTCGCCGACATCGGGATGGTGGATGTGTTTGGTTCCCGTGCGGTGCAGGCGGACGTCGTGGGCCGACCACCTGCTACTGAAGGTGTCGCTGCGGGCCGCGAGTTCCCCGATGAGGTCGGTCAGGGCCTTGTCGCGCGGGTTCCGCCCTGCGGCTGTCCGCAGGTTCGCGGCGGAGGCGTCCGCGGCGCGCTCCCACTGCGGGTAGAAGGTGCGTGCGGCGGGGCTGAGGAAGACGAACCGCGCGCTGTTGTTCCGGGCGTCCGGGTCGTCGAGCAGCGGGGCGAGCAGGGCCCGGGCGAGCGGGTTGGTGGCGAGGATGTCGGCCCGCTGGTTGACGATCCATGCGGGTGCGCCGGTGATCGCGTCGAGGAAGCGCTGGAGCGAGGGGCGGATCGTCGATTGTGCGGGGCGGGAGCGGCGGCGGCTCGGTGTGGGGTTCGCGGCCCTGGCGAGGTCGTGCAGGTGCTCGGTCTCCGCCTCGTCGAGGCGAAGCGCCCGGGCGAGGGCGTCGAGCACCTCGGGCGAGACGCCGGCGAGGTTCCCGCGTTCCATCTTCGCGTAGTAGTCGCTGCTCATCCCCGCGAGCATGGCGACCTCCTCGCGGCGCAGGCCGGGCAGGCGGCGCCGGCCGCCACCGACGATCCCCGCCTGCTCGGGGGTGATCCGGTCGCGTCGTGTGCGCAGGAAGTCCCGCGCCTCGGCCTGGTTGTCCATGTCGTCCACGGTACGGCCGGTCGAGGATCTGGAGGAGTGACTGCCAGTACACGGATAAGCCGTCCCTCGCGCCCTCTGCGGGCCGGTGCTGCAATGGCTACGTCGGGGCGGTGGGGATCTTTCGGGCCTCCGAGCGCCGACCGCCTCCGAGCGCCGACCGCCACGCCCCGAAACCGGCCGGCCACCGGCTGTCCCACCACTGCCCCCTTCCACCCGGCCAGCTCCAGGAGCCCCCATGCAGCACGTCACCCTGAACAACGGCGTCCGGATGCCGATCCTCGGCTTCGGCGTCTACCAGATCCCGGCGGACCGGACCGAGCAGGCCGTCTCCGAGGCCCTCGCCGCCGGCTACCGCCTGCTGGACACCGCCGCCGCCTACGGCAACGAGGAAGCCGTCGGCCGCGCCGTCGAGAACAGCGGAATCCCCCGCCAGGAGCTGTTCGTCACCACCAAGCTGTGGATCCAGGACGCCCCCGCCGAGGCCAACGCCCGCCGCGCCTTCGAGACCTCACTGACCAGGCTCGGCCTGGACCACGTCGACCTGTACCTGATGCACCAGCCCTACGGCGACGTGTACGGCCAGTGGCGCGCCATGGAGGCCGTCAACCGCGAGGGCCTGGCCAAGGCGATCGGCGTCGCCAACTTCTACCCCGACCGGCTCCTCGACCTGGTCCTCAACAACGAGATCACCCCGGCGGTCAACCAGATCGAGACCCACCCCTTCTTCCAGCGCCCCGCCGACCAGGCCCTCATGCGCGAGCACGGCGTCCGGCACCAGGCGTGGGGCGGCTTCGCCGAAGGCAGGAACGACCTGTTCACCAACCCCGTCCTCGCCGGGATCGGCGAGGCGCACGGCAAGTCCGTGGCGCAGGTCGTGCTCCGCTGGCTGATCCAGCGCGGCATCGTCACCATTCCCAAGTCGGTCGACCCCGACCGGATGGCGCAGAACATCGACGTCTTCGACTTCGAACTCGACCACGAGCAGATGTCCGCCGTCGCCGCCCTCGACACCGGCACGACGCTGTTCTTCGACCACCGCGATCCCGAGATGGTCGCCTGGCTCAGCCAGCGCCGCCTGGACGGCTGAGCACCGCAGCGGGAGCACGGCAGCCGGAGCTGTCAGGTATCGGAATAGCTGAGGTCCCCGATCGTCCAACTGCTGATGTCCTCGATGGCGATGCGGTACATGCCGCCGGTGTGGGGCAACGCGAAGTCGCCCTGCAGGATCTTCGCCCGGTGGAGGTGGAGGTGGGTGGGCCGCGCGGGCGGGCCGTCCGCGGGCGGGGCGAAGAGGGCGGCGAACGGCTTCAGGTGATCCGAGGCCTGGAGGACCTCCGCCACCCGTTCCCACCACAGGGCCACCGGTGCGAGTCTGCCGGTGATCACCGCGCCGGGGACCACCACGGTCAAGGCCATCTGGTTGCTGTGCTCGGACTCCACCATCGCGGCGATGTCGACGAGCAGCCCATCAGGGTTCGACATGGTTCCCAGGGTAGGGCACGGCCCGGTCCCCGTACGTGTCGCGGGTGAAGCGGTCGCCGACGGCGACGTGTCCCGTTCGGAGTGCGCCGGCGCGCAGGGGTGCGCGGGCGGACACGGCGCGCCCAGCGGATTCACCCCGGTGGGAGGCGCCGCCACGGACCGTGCACGTCAGCCAACCATCCTGCCCTCAAAGCCTGTTGGGTCCCTGCCTCGCTCGGGACCGGCGGCCCCGGGCGGGGCTTCCGCGAAACCGGAGGTGAAATATCCGCCCGTTGCCCGCCCGGGCCTGCTAGAGTCGTTTTAGTTGCAGTAGTGGTTCCCATGAACTTTGTGTGCGCCTGCTGATGTATTCCGCAGGCGCATTTTTGTTTCCCGGCTCTTCCCCGGGTGGGTGCTCATCGCG
The DNA here is from genome assembly GCF_042724755.1 of Kitasatospora sp. NPDC127067. Lineage (NCBI taxonomy): Bacteria > Bacillati > Actinomycetota > Actinomycetes > Kitasatosporales > Streptomycetaceae > Kitasatospora > Kitasatospora sp. NPDC127067. Next base: position 29,370 of record NZ_JBHXEM010000112.1, read on the forward strand.
GCGACTCGGAGCTCGCGCTGTGCGTGCTCCGGACAGCCCCTTGAAGGAGATTTTTAATGGCTAATGGCACCGTGAAGTGGTTCAACTCGGAAAAGGGCTTCGGCTTCATCGAGCAGGAGGGTGGCGGCCCGGACGTGTTCGCCCACTACTCG
>NZ_JBHXEM010000113.1:0-29298 GCF_042724755.1 Kitasatospora sp. NPDC127067
TTTTACAACCCCACTCGGTAATAGTTTTTTTTTTTGGGTGTGGGGGGCTGGTTTTTTTTTTTCCCCCCCGGCCCGCCCACCAGGATCCTGGTCGACGGCCGATCGGCGTTTCCGGGCGGTCTCCGCACGGTCAGCGCGGCCCGGGGCCGTCCTCGGCGGCGGGGCCGTCGTTCTCGCCGACCGGGGCCCCGTCCGTGCCCTCGGCGCCGGCGTCCGGGCCGGAGCCGTTCACCGGCGCGGACGCGGCGTGCGCGCCGGTGGGCCGGGGCTCCTGCGGTGCCGGGGGCTCGACCAGCCACTCCGGGTTGCTGTGCCGGCGCCACCACTGCCAGGCCACGATGCCGCCGCCGATCGCCAGCAGACCGGCCACGGCCAGGCCGGTGGCCAGGCGGTTGCAGTCCTTCTTCCTGGCGTTCCGGGCGGCCAGCTCGCTGATCTCGGCCGAGCTGACGTTGCCCTGGAGGGCGGTCAGCGCGGCGGCGCCGCGGGTCTGGGCCTCGTGGGCGACCGGGCCGACGGTGGCGCGGGCCTCCTCGACCGCCTGGGCGACCCTGGGGGCCACGGTGGTGCGGGCCTGGTCCGCGGCCCGGGCGGCGGACAGGCGGGCCGCCAGAGCGGCCTCCTGGGCCCGGTGGAGGGCCTTCAGGGCGTTCTGCTGGGCCTCCGGCGGCAGGCTGGCGAAGACGTGGCCGAATTGCGGGGCGAGATGCCTGTCGTACTGGATGCGGAGGTTGTGGGCGGCCAGCGCGGCCTTCGGGCCCAGGGCGTCCAAGGCGGGGCCGAGGCGCTGCTTGGCGCCGTCCGCGAAGTGTGCGGCGGTGTCCCGGGTCCTGGTGGCCGTCTCTCGGGCCGAATCCGAAAAGCTCACGAGTCTCTCTCCTCCTGGGTGGCGTCCTATATGCACATATCCACCTGAATGCTGATCATGCATCCTGATTTGTCCGACGGCAGGTCGGGGTGGGCCGTTCGCGGGGCCCGCGGGGTGGCGGGAGGGCGCGGGGCGGCGACGGGTGGGGGCGGAGGGGCGAGCGGTACCCGGGCCCCGCACGGCGGGCGGGCGGTTGTGGGGGAGCCGGCCCGGGAGCGGGGGTACGGCAGTAGGCTGGCGGTTTCGGAGGTCGTGTACGGGAAGGGGACTCCGCTGATGCTCCCGGACGAGCCGCGGCCGTCGGCCGATCGGTCCCCGGAGGCCGGTCCGCCCGGCTGCTACCGGCACCCGCAGACCCCCACCGGGGTCTCCTGCACCCGCTGCGAGCGGCCGATCTGCCCGCAGTGCATGGTGACCGCCTCGGTGGGCTTCCAGTGCCCGGAGTGCGTCGGCGACGGCCACGCCGGGACGCGTCGGGCGACCACCCGGTTCGGCGGCGCCCTGGCCGCCGACGGCGGGCTGGTCACCCGGGTGCTGATCGGCCTCAACGTCGTGGTCTGGGTGCTGGCGGCCTACGTGCTCACCCCGCGGCTGGGCCAGACCTGGTCGCTGTTCAGCGCGGGGCGGGACATCCTCGGCGGCCCGGCGGGCATCGCCGACGGCCCGGACCAGTGGTACCGGCTGCTGACCGCCACCTTCCTGCACCTGGAGTGGTGGCACGTCGGGATGAACATGCTGGTGCTGTTCTGGCTCGGCCCGACGCTGGAGGAGGCGCTCGGCCGGCTGCGCTTCCTGGCCCTGTACCTGGTCTCCGGTCTGGGCGGCAGCACCTTCGCCTTCCTGGTGGCCGGCGACTTGATGAACTCGGTGGGCGCCTCCGGGGCGGTCTTCGGGCTGATCGGCGCCACGATCGTGCTCCAGCTGCGGAACAGGGGCCCGCTCGGCCCGGCGATGGCGTTCCTGGTCTTCAACCTGGTCGTCACCTTCTCCCGCCCGGGCATCGACTGGCGGGCGCACGTCGGCGGGCTGGTGCTCGGCGCGCTGACCGCGGCCGGCCTGATGTACGCCCCGCGCGAGCGCCGCGACCTGGTCCAGGCGCTGGCGGTGGCGGGCGCGGTGGCGGTCGAGGCGGGGATGCTGCTGACCGGGATGGCCCTCTACGGGGCCTGACCGCCCGGACGTTTGTCCACAGCGGGTGCGGGGTTGTGCACAGGCTGTGCGGCCACCCGGTTGCGGACTGCTGTTCTACGCGTGTCCTGCTGTGCGGTTTTCTCGTTTCCGGGGAGTTGTGCACAGCTGTGCACGGCCCCGCCCGGGAAAGTTATCCACAGGCTGGGGAGACTTTTCCCCAGTGTGGATAACCATGTGGATAAGCACGCCAGTCCGATGGTGGGGACAAACGACCGGATTCCCGACCGGTTCCGGGCACGCCTGACCGCCGCCCCGGGACGAGCGATCCGGAGCGGCGGGAAACGGCTCGAATCGGAGCCTCAGGACGGGCGGGCCGTCACTTCCACTGGGTGGAGACGCCGAACCCTGCGGCGATGAAGCCGAAGCCGACCAGGATGTTCCAGTTCCGCCAGCTCTCGACCGGGTAGGTGCCGCTGGTCACGTAGTAGGTGACGATCCACACCAGGCCGATCAGGAACAGCGCCAGCATCAGTGGGGCGACCCAACTGCGGCCCGAACTGATCTTCACCGCGGCCGTCGTCGGCGGGGTGTAGTCGGACTTCTTGCGGAGTCGAGACTTCGGCACGAGGAGCTCTCCTGTCGATGCGCTGTGAGACCGCGCAGGGTGCAGCGGGTGGAATCGGCTGCGGTCGGCTGTGGAGAACGTCCTGGGGACCGCTCCGCCACATGCCACCGGCGTCCGTTAGCGTAGTGGCTCGGCGGGTCTTGAGGAGATAAGGGTACGGTGACTAATTTGTCGATTCCCCCTGAGTCGGCCCCTACCCGCGGTTCCGGCACCCGAATTGTCGGACGTGCCCTGACCTGCGCCGTCTTCGCGCTCGCCGGTCTGCTCTTCTACATCAGCGCGCAGACCGCCCGCGGCACCGACCTGCGGACCGACAACTCGCTGCTCAGCCTCGGCGACGTGGTCCGCCAGCGCAGCGCGCAGAACCAGCAGGCGCAGTCCCAGCTCGCCGACCTCCAGGCCCGCGCCCAGCAGCTCACCGAGCGGCAGGGCCACGACCCCGCCGACACCGCGCAGCTGGACGGCCTGCGCTCCGACGCCGCGCTGGAGCCGCTCCAGGGCGGCGGCCTGACCGTCACCCTCAACGACGCCCCGCCGAACGCCACCGCGCGCATCCCGGGGGTCCCCGAGCCCCGCGTCAACGACCTGGTCATCCACCAGCAGGACATCCAGGCCGTGGTCAACGCACTGTGGCGGGGCGGCGCCGAGGGCGTGCAGGTGATGGACCAGCGCCTGATCTCCACCAGCGCCGTCCGCTGCGTCGGCAACACCCTGCTCCTCCAGGGCCGGGTCTACTCCCCGCCGTACGTGGTCAAGGCGGTGGGCCGGACCGACGCCCTGCATTCGGCCGTCGACGCGGACCCGACGATCCGCAAGTACCTCCAGTACGTCCAGGCGTACGGGCTGGGCTGGAAGGTCCAGGAGAGCGGCGAGCTGAACCTGCCCGGCTACTCCGGCACCACCGAGCTGCGGTCGGCGGGCGGGCAGCAGTAGCGGACCGGCCCCGCGGCCGTGCACGGCGGGTCTACTCTTTAACCCAGTCCGCTACGTCGAGGGAGCACCATGTACGGCTGGATCTGGCGTCACCTCCCGGGGAACACCCTGGTCCGGGCCGTCATTTCGCTGCTCCTCGTCCTGGGGATCGTCTACCTCCTCTTCACCTACGTCTTCCCGTGGGCGGAACCGCTGCTCCCCTTCGGCGACGTCACAGTGGACGGCGGCGACGGCGCCGCGACCGGCTGAGCCGGCGGGCCCGGCACTCCCTTCCCGCACCGCACCCCACGGAGACCACGCGCGCATGACGACCCGGACGACCCCGCCCCGCATCCTGGTGGTGGACAACTACGACAGCTTCGTCTTCAACCTGGTCCAGTACCTGTACCAGCTCGGCGCCACCTGCGAGGTGGTGCGCAACGACGAGGTGACCGTCGAGCACGCCGTCCGCCGCTCCGGCGAGGAGGGCTTCGACGGAGTGCTGCTCTCCCCCGGGCCCGGCGCCCCCGAGGAGGCCGGGGTCTGCATCGAGATGGTGCACCACTGCGCGCGGATCGGCCTGCCGGTGTTCGGCGTCTGCCTGGGCCTCCAGTCGATCGCGGCCGCGTACGGCGCGGTGGTCGGCCGGGCGCCCGAGCTGCTGCACGGCAAGACCTCGCCGGTCGAGCACGAGGACGGCGGGGTCTTCGAGGGCCTGCCCTCGCCGCTGACCGCGACCCGCTACCACTCGCTCGCGGTCGAGCCCGCCACCGTGCCGGCCGAGCTGGTGGTCACCGCGCGCACCGGGAGCGGCGTGATCATGGGCCTGAGGCACCGTGAACTGCCCGTCGAGGGCGTGCAGTTCCACCCCGAGTCGGTGCTCACCGAGGGCGGGCACCGGATGCTCGCCAACTGGCTCGCGGAGTGCGGCTTCCCGCAGGCGGTCGACCGGTCGGCCGGGCTCGCCCCGGTGATCGGCCGGGGCTGACCGGCGTGACCGCGCTGCGTCCGGAGCGGCGCTTCCAGCCGGAGGCGGACCCGTACGGCACCGTGCAGCAGTACGGCGGGCCCGGGTACCCGGGCCAGGAGGACGGCACCGGCGGTGCGCCCTACCGGCAGCACCCGGGACAGACCGTGCCCGAGGACGCCTGGGGCGTCTACGAGCAGGCCCAGGAGCCCCTGGTGGACGGGCCCGAGTACCCCTGGCTGCCCGACCAGACCCTCCAGCTGCGGCTGCCCCCGGACCTCGGCGCGCCGGCCGCCGAACCGGCCCCCACCGGCGGCCGGGCCGAGCGCCGCCGCGCCGCCCAGGGCCGCACCTCGCTGCGCTCCGGCAACGGCCGGCGCCGGGCGGGCGGCCGCTCCGCCGGGCGGGTGCGTCCCAAGGAGTCCCTGCTCGTGGTGGCCGCCCGGGGCGTCGGCGAGCTGTGCATAACGCTCGGCGTGGTGATGCTGCTCTTCGTGGCGTACCAGCTCTGGTGGACCAACGTGCAGGCCGACGAGGCCGCCGACGGGGCCCGCAACAAGCTGGAGCAGCAGTTCAACGCGGTCGCCCCGCCCGTCCAGCCGGGCCAACCGGCCCCGGACCCGAACAAGCCCGAGGTGTTCGAGCCCGGCAAGGGCTTCGCCATCATCTACCTGCCCAAGCTGGGGCTGAAGTTCCCGATCGCCGAGGGCACCTCCAAGTCGGGGGTGCTCGACAACGGCCTGGTCGGCCACTACAGCGGCACCGGCATGCCGGGCGACAAGGCGGGCAACTTCGCGCTGGCGGCCCACCGCAACACCCACGGCGAGCCGTTCCGGTACATCAACCAGCTCGGCAAGGGCGACAAGATCGTGGTGGAGACCGCCGCCGGGTACTACACCTACGAGGTCACCGGGGGCATCCCGGAGACCTCCCCGAACAACGTGAGCGTGATCAAGCCGGTGCCGAACGGCGCCGGGTACACCGGTCCCGGCCGCTACATCACGCTGACGACGTGCACCCCGGAGTTCACCTCCAAGTTCCGTCTCATCGTCTTTGGCAAGATGATCGAGGAACGGCCGCGTGCCCAGGGCAAGCCGGCCGCGATCACGGGCGGGTAGCCGCCCGGCCGCCCGGCCCGGAGGGGGAACACCGCAGATGCAGGACGAGACCGCGCAGTCGGCCGAACCGGCGCAGGAGGCCTTCCCCCCGCCCGAGCCGCGGGCCGGGCGGGGCCGGATCCGGGCGCTGGCCGCGCTCGGCGTCTTCGGCGAGCTGCTGATCACCCTGGGCCTGGTGCTCGGCCTGTTCGTGGCCTACTCGCTGTGGTGGACCAACGTGCAGGCGGACCGCTCGGCCTCGGCGGCCGCGGACCGGCTGCGCGGCAGCTGGGCCGCGGGCCCGAACCCCGGCCCCCCGGCCGCCCCCGGCGATGCCCCGGCCCCCGGCGCGTCCGGTGCCCCCGGCGCCGCGCCCACGGCCGCGCCGAAGCAGTTCGCGATCGGGGACGACGTCGGCTTCCTGCACGTCCCGGCGATGGGCAGGGACTTCCAGGTGCTGATCCGGCTGGGCACCTCCACCGAGGTCCTGGACGACGGCGTGGCGGGCGTGTACGAGCAGCCGTACAAGGCCGCGATGCCCTGGGACCAGGAGGGCAACTTCGCGCTGGCCGCCCACCGGGACGGCCACGGCGCCAAGTTCCACGACCTGGACGCCGTCCACCAGGGCGACGCGGTCGTGGTCGAGACCCAGGACAAGTGGTACGTCTACAAGGTCGACAGCACCCTGGCGGAGACGTCCAAGTACGACACCGGCATCGTGGCGCCCGTCCCGGCCCGCTCCGGCTACGCCGGGCCCGGCCGCTACATCACGCTGACCACCTGCACGCCGGTGTACACCTCGCGCTACCGGATGGCCGTCTGGGGCAGCCTGGTGCGGGTGGACGACATGGACGCCAAGCGCACCCCGCCGCCGGAGCTGCGGCGCCCCTGAGGCCCCTCACGGGCCTCCTCGGGACCTCCCGGGGACCCTTCCGGGGGCTGGGTACGGAACGCCCGAGGGCCCGCCGCAAGCGTTGCGGCGGGCCCTCGGGCGTGCTCCGTGCTGCTGGTCCCCCGGTTCAGCCGAACCAGGGGAATATCGGAGGCTTAGTGGTCCCCTTTGGGGGGTGTGGTGGTGGGGTCGCCCCCTTTGGGCGGCTCGGCCGCCTTGGTGTACAGCTGGATCTGGGTGTTCGGGTCGACCGCGGTGCCGGCCGGCGGGTTGGTCTGCTGCACCGTCGCGTTCGGGTCGGCGGGGCCGCTGACCACGACGTAGGTCAGGCCCAGCGCCTTCAGCTGGTTGGCGGCGTCGCCCAGCTTGACGTTCGCCAGCGGCGGGACCTGGGGCTTGTCCTGCGCCTTGAAGACGGTCAGCGAGATCTTGGAGTTGGCCGGGGCCTTGGTGTTGGCCGTGACCGACTGGAAGGAGACGGTGTTGACCTTGCTCGGGTCGGGGGCCGGCGCGGTCTTCGAGGCGTCCACCTGGAAGCCGAGGCCCTGGAGGGTGGCCACCGCGTCCTCCTTCTGGGCGCCGACCACGTTCGGCACGTTCACCTTGGCCTTGCCCTGCGACACGGTCAGCTTGATCGCGGCGCTCGGGTCGACGGCCGCGTTGGCCGCCGGGTCCTGGGCGGTGACGGTGTCCTGCGCGGCGTTGTCGTCGTCCTTGTACTCGGTGGTGACGTTGGTGAAGCCGAGGTCGGCGAGCGCCTTGACGGCCTGGTCCTTGGGCTTGCCGACCACGCCGGGGACCTGCGCCTTGGCCGGTCCCGAGGAGACCTGCACCGTGATGGTGGACGTCTCCGCGACCTGGGTGCCCGGCGTCGGGGTCTGGGTGCAGACCTGGTCCTTCTTGACGTTGGTGTCCGGGCAGGCGATCTTGTCGCCCTCGGTCACCACGAGCTTGGGGCCGACCCCGGCGGCGGCCGTCTTGGCCTCGGCCAGGGTCTTGCCGACCAGGTTCGGGACGGTGACCTTCGCGGGCTCCTTGGTGCCCTTGTCGCCGAACATCGCCTGGGCGACGAAGAAGGTGCCGACCAGGACCAGCACGGCCGCCACCGCCAGCACGACCCAGGAGGTGTTGCTCTTCTTCGGCGGGTCCTCGCCCCGCCGGCCGCCGCCGCGGCCGTAGCCGTCGTCGTAGCCGTCGTTGCCGCCGCCCGCGGCGCCGGCGTAGGTCTGGCCGTAGCCGTCGTCCTGGTAGCCGCCCTGCTGCCCGTAGCCGGGCTGCCCGGAGGCCTGCGGCAGGACGGTGGTCGGGCCGCCGCCGGGCTGCTGCGGCAGCACGTTGGTCTGCCCGTACGGGTCGTGCTGCTGCGGGTAGCCGTTCTGGTCGTAGCCGTACCCGGCCGCGCCCATGCCGTACGCGGCCTGCTGGGCGGCGGCCACCGGCAGGCCGTCGAGGAAGCGCTCGATGTCGTCGCGCATCTCGTCGGCGGTCTGGTAGCGGTAGTCGCGGTCCTTGGCGAGCGCCTTCAGCACGATCGCGTCGACCTCGGGGCGCACCTCGGGGTCGAAGACGGACGGCGGCTGCGGCTCCTCCCGGACGTGCTGGTAGGCCACCGCGACCGGCGAGTCGCCGACGAACGGCGGGCGCACGGTCAGCAGCTCGTAGAGCAGGCAGCCGGTGGAGTAGAGGTCGGAGCGGGCGTCGACCTGCTCGCCCTTGGCCTGCTCGGGGGAGAGGTACTGGGCGGTGCCGATGACGGCCGAGGTCTGCGTCATGGTCATACCGGCGTCACCCATCGCACGGGCGATGCCGAAGTCCATGACCTTGACGTTGCCCTGCCGGGTCAGCATCACGTTGGCCGGCTTGATGTCGCGGTGCACGATGCCGGCCCGGTGCGAGTACTCCAGGGCCTGGAGGATGCCGATGGTCATCTCCAGGGCGCGCTCGGGCAGCAGCCGGCGGCCGGAGTGCAGCAGCTCGCGCAGCGTGGACCCCTCGACGTACTCCATCACGATGTACGGGATGGAGATGCCGTCGATGTAGTCCTCGCCGGTGTCGTACACGGCGACGATCGCGGGATGGTTCAGGGACGCGGCCGACTGCGCCTCGCGGCGGAAGCGGGCCTGGAACGACGGATCCCGGGCCATGTCGGCCCGGAGCGTCTTCACTGCGACGGAGCGGCCGAGTCGGGTGTCATGGGCGAGGTACACCTCGGCCATGCCGCCGCGTCCTAGGACGCCGCCGAGCTCGTACCTGCCGCCGAGGCGACGAGGCTCTTCCATAGTTCAGACCCTCTCCCTCACCCGCCGGTGAGGTTGTGACGTAGGTGTCCCCGCACGCTCTGGGTGACGCCGCGCGGTCCGCGACCGGTTCTCCGGCCGAGCCGTGCGGTGCCTCGCGGGCGGCAACGGGCACACCCGCTGCTGGCGGATACGCTACCGGTCGCACCGCACCGGACCGGAGTCAGCCGTCGGCCGATATCAGACCGGTATCCGGACGGGGCCGGCGATCGTGACGTTCCCCTCACCTCGGATCCACGCTCCTACTTGCCGAGAGCGGCCTGCATCACCGCCTTGGCGATCGGGGCCGCGAGCCGGCCGCCGCTGATGCCGTCGCGGTTCTGGGAACCGTCCTCGACCACCACCGCGACCGCGACCGACTGGCCGTCCGCGGTCTTGGCCCAGGAGGTGAACCAGGCGAAGGGCAGCCCCGCGTTGTCCTCGCCGTGCTGCGCGGTGCCGGTCTTGCCGCCGACCTGGAGGCCGGGGATCTTGGCGTTGGTGCCGGTGCCGTTCTCGACCACCGAGACCATCAGGTCCTGCATCTTCTGCGCGGTGGCCGGGCTCATCGGCTGGGAGAACTGCTTCTCGGTGTGCTTGGAGACGGTGGTCAGGGTGGCCGAGCGCTCCTGGTCGACCAGGTACGGCTGCATCAGGCTGCCGTTGTTGGCGATGGCGGCGGAGACCATGGCCATCTGGAGCGGGGTGGCGCGGGTGTCGTGCTGGCCGATCGAGTCCTGGGCGGTGCCGTCCAGGCTCGGGCTGTCCGGGAAGACGCTCTTCTCGGACCGGACCGGGGTGTCGATCGTGCTGTTGAAGCCGAACTTCTCGGCCTGCGCGCGCATCCGCTCCTTGCCCAGGTCCGCGCCCATCTTGGCGAAGACCGTGTTGCAGGACTGGTCCATCCCGGACTTGACGGTCGCGTTCTCGCAGCGCTCGTTCGGGCTCTCGTTCTTCAGCTGGGTGGTGGTGTTCGGCAGGATGTACGGCTCGGGCGTGTCCGTGGCGTCGTCGATGCTCTGGTACCGGCCGTTCTCGAACGCCGCGGTCGCGGTGACCAGCTTGAAGGTCGAGCCGGGCGGATAGGTCTCCTTCAGCGCCCGGTTGAGCATCGGCTTGTTCGGGTCCGCGTTGAGGTCCGTCCACGCCTTGGTGTCGGCGGCCTCGCCGCCGGCGAAGGTGCCGGGGTCGTAGGACGGGGTGGAGACCAGCCCGAGGATCGCGCCGGTCTTCGGGTCGAGGGCGACCACCGCGCCCTTCTTGTTGCCCATGGCGTCGAAGGCCGCCTTCTGGACCTTGGCGTTGATGGTGGTGACGACGTCGCCGCCGCGCTTCTGCTCGCCGGTCAGCATGTCCAGGGTGTTGCGGAAGAACAGCCGGTCGTCGGTCCCGGAGAGGATGCCGTCCTCCAGGTTCTCCAGCTGGTTGGAGCCGTAGGCCTGGGAGGAGTAGCCGGTCACCGGGGCGTACATCGGGCCGTCGACCCAGGAGCGCTTGTACTTGTAGCGCAGGCCGTCGACGAAGTCCGACTTCGTGACCGGCTGGCCGCTGACGATGATGTTGCCGCGCGGGTGGGCGTAGCGGTCGTACAGCTGGCGCTTGTTGTTCTTGTTGGTGGCCCAGGACTCGGCCTGGACGCCCTGCACCCAGTTGGTGCGCACCATCAGGGCCAGGATCAGGACGAGGCAGAAGATCGAGACCCGGCGGATCGGCTTGTTCATCGGGCGGGTCCTCCCTGGCCCTCGGTGGCGGCCGGGGCCGGTTCGGCCCCGGGCCGGCGGGCGCTGTCGCTGATCTTCAGCAGGATCGCGACCAGCGCCCAGTTGGCGACCACGGACGAACCGCCCTGGGCGAGGAACGGCATGGTCATACCGGTGAGCGGGATCAGCCCGGTGACACCGCCGGCCACGACGAACACCTGGATCGCCATCGCCGAGGAGAGGCCGACGGCGAACAGCTTGCCGAACGGGTCGCGGGCGGCGAGCGCGGTGCGCAGGCCGCGCTGCACCAGCAGCGCGTACAGCAGGAAGATCGCCATCAGGCCGGTCAGTCCGAGCTCCTCGCCGAAGGAGCCCAGGATGAAGTCGCTCTTGGCCGCGAAGGCGATCAGCCAGGAGCGGCCCTGGCCGAGGCCGGAGCCGGTGACCCCGCCCGAGCCGAGCGCCATCAGCGACTGGCCGATCTGCTCGGTGGCGCCCTTCGGCGGGTTCGCGCTGAAGGCGGCCATCGGGTCGAGCCAGGCGTCGATGCGGACCTTCACGTGGCTGGCGGTCGAGGCGACCGCGACGGCGCCGCCGACCGACATCAGCAGGCCGAACAGGATCCAGCTGGTCCGCTCGGTGGCGACGTAGAGCATCACCACGAACAGGCCGAAGAACAGGAAGGACGTGCCCAGGTCGTTCTCGAAGATCAGGATCAGCAGGCTGAGCAGCCAGATCACGACGATCGGGCCGAGGTCGCGGCCGCGCGGCAGGTACAGGCCCATGAACCGGCGGCTGGCCAGCGCCAGGGCGTCCCGCTTGACCATCAGGTAGCCGGCGAAGAACACCGTCAGGACGATCTTGGCGAACTCGCCCGGCTGGATGGAGAAGCTGCCCATCCGGATCCAGATCTTGGCGCCGAAGTCCTCCGCCCGGGACGGGAAGAAGGCCGGCGCGGCGAGCAGCACCAGGGCCACCACCATCGAGATGTAGGTGTAGCGCTGCAGCACCCGGTGGTCCTTCAGCAGCACCATCACCCCGATGAAGCCGGCGATCCCGAGGGCCGACCACATCAGCTGGTTCTCGGCCGCCGGGTAGTTGCCCCTGAGCAGCTTGCCCGCCTTGTCGAGCCGCCAGATCATCACCACCCCGAGCCCGTTCAGCAGGGTGGCGATCGGCAGCATCAGCGGGTCCGCGTACGGCGCGAAGCGGCGCACCAGCAGGTGCGCGACCACCGCCAGGGCGCCCATGCCGAGCCCGTAGCCGAGCATGCCGGTGGGCAGCTTGCCGTCCATCGCGAGGCCGACGTTGGCGTACGCGAGGACCGGCACCAGCACCGCGAAGACCAGCAGGGCCAGCTCGGTGTTGCGCCGGTTGGGCGTCTCCTGCGGGGAGATCGTGGTGTTGCCCCGGCGGCGGGGGACGGCGCGTTCAGCCGCACGGCGCCGGCCGGACCGGGTGGTTTCTTCGCTCAGGTCGTAGCTGCTCACGTGGTGACCGCTCCCTGACGGCCGGCAAGCCCGCTCGGGGCGGACCTATGTCGGATCACGGATGTCACTGCTTCGGGCAGGAGTTGGCCCGGCTGAGTTCCTCATCCGTCAGCGGAGCCTGGTCGCCCTGCGCGCCGGCCACCGGAGGGGTGGTGTTCGGCGCCGGGGCGGGTGCCCCCGGAGCGGTCGGCGTCGGCGTGCCCGAGGGCGAGGTGGTCGGTGTCGCCGCGGCCGGGCCGCGGTTCTTCTCGGTCGGGGTGGGCGTGGTGGCCAGGTACGCGGCCTGCACCGCCTGGGTGGCCGGCGGGGCGGCCGGGGCGGTCGCCCTCGCCGCCCGCTGGCAGAGCTGGACCCAGCCGTCGAGCTCGTTGACCGTGGACTGGGCGTCCTTCATGCTGCCGACCGAGATGGTCTTCTTCACGTGGACCTGCTGGTCCTCGGGCAGCCACTTCAGCTGGATCTTGCTGTACGAGGAGTGCACCGAGGACAGGCTCAGACCGGCCAGGTTCTGGTTGATGCCCTGGTAGATCGCGACGTGGTCGTCCTGGGTGCCGACGTAGTACTGGTCCTGGGTCCACCGGTAGCCGAACCAGCCGGCGCCGCCGAGCAGGCCGAGCGTGACCAGGACGGCCAGCGAGACGGTCAGGCCCTTGCGCTTGCGCTTCGCGGGCCGCTCCTCGTCGAAGTCCTCGGTGCCGTACACCGAGGGCTCGCCGGAGCCGTACTCGCCCTCGTACCCCTCGGCGGGGCCGAAGCCGCCGTGCGCGGCGCCGTAGCCCTCCTGGTAGCCCTCGGCCGGGCCGAAGGCGCCCTGCGGGCCGCGGCCGAGGCCGGCGGCGCGGCCGGCCGGGGTGTCCGCGATCGAGCGGTCGGCGGCGGCCGAGGACGGCGGGGCGTCGGCGACCGCGCCGACCACCACCGGGACGTCGTTGAACTGGCCGCTCATGGTGTCCGTGGCGCCGACGTCGATGACGTCCGCCACGATGCAGGTGATGTTGTCCGGACCGCCGCCGCGCAGCGCGAGCTGGATCAGCTCCTGCACGGTCTGCTCGGGCGCGTAGTAGCTGCCGAGGGTGTCCTGGAGGGTCTGGTGGCTGACCGGGCCGGAGAGGCCGTCGGAGCAGATCAGGTAGCGGTCGCCGGCCCGGACCTCGCGGATCGACAGGTCGGGCTCGACCTGGCCGCGGCCGTCCAGCGCCCGCATCAGCAGCGAGCGCTGCGGGTGGGTCTCGGCCTCCTCGGGCGTGATCCGGCCCTCGTCGACCAGGCGCTGCACCCAGGTGTGGTCCTGGGTGATCTGCACCAGGGAGCCGTCGCGCAGCAGGTAGGCGCGGGAATCGCCGACGTGCACCAGGCCCATCCGCTGACCCGTCCACAGCATGGCGGTCAGGGTGCAACCCATGCCCTCCAGCTGCGGGTCCTCCTCGACCATCAGCCGGAGCCGGTCGTTGGCGCCCTGGACGGCGTCGCCCAGCAGGGTCAGCAGGTCGGCGCCCGGCACGTCCTCGTCCAGCCGGACGATCGAGCCGAGCACCTCGGAGGACGCGACCTCGCCGGCCGCGGCACCGCCCATGCCGTCGGCCACGGCCAGCAGCCGCGGCCCGGCGTAGCCGGAGTCCTCGTTCCCCTCCCGGATCAGTCCCTTGTGGGAGCCGGCGGCGAAGCGCAGCACCAGGGTCATGCGACCTGTGCCCCCCTCTGGGTCATGGACGGGATGCTGTCCCTCATGCGCCAACTACTTCCGCAGTTCGATGACGGTCCTGCCGATACGGATCGGCATGCCCGGCTGGAGCGGGGTGGGCGCGGTCAGGCGCTGCCGGTCCAGATAGGTGCCGTTGGTGGAGCCTAGATCCTCGACCGTCCACTGCCCAGTCTGATCCGGATAGATCCTGGCATGCCGGGAGGACGCGTAGTCGTCGTCCAGCACGATGGTGGAGTCGTGCGCGCGGCCGAGCGTGATGGTCTGGCCCTGGAGCGCCACCGTGGTGCCGGCCAGCGAGCCCTGCACCACGACGAGCTGGGTCGGGCCGCCGCGACGGCGCCCCCCGCCGCCCTGGGTCTGGCCCGCCGCGGGGCCGGCCTGGGCCGGTGCCGCGGCACGCGCGGCGGTGGCGGCGGTCGCGGTGGCGGCGCCGCCGGCGGCCGTGGCGTTCGTGCCGCGACGGGAGGACCGCGGGTTCACCTTGGTGCCGAACAGGTCGCTGCGGATCACCTGGATCGCGACGATGACGAACAGCCACAGCACGGCCAGGAAGCCCAGCCGCATGACCGTGAGGGTCAGTTCTGACATGGCCGTCCCGCCAGTCGGTGAGCGAGGCGCGCGAACAATTCGGACACTACCCTTCGACCTGCCGGTAGACGATGGTGGTGGAGCCCACGACGATTCGAGAGCCGTCGCGGAGCGTAGCGCGCTGGGTGTGCTGTCCGTCCACCACGATGCCGTTGGTGGACCCCAGGTCGAGCACCATCGAGGGCGTGCCGGGCCGGATCTCGGCGTGCTTGCGGGAGACCCCGGGGTCGTCGATCCGCACGTCCGCCTCGGTCGACCGGCCGAGCACGCAGGCCGAGCCGGTGATCTGGTGCCGGGCGCCGTTCACCTCGACCCAGCGGCGCATCCCGGCGCCGCCGTGGCCGGCACCGGGGAAGGCCCGGACGTTGCCGCCGGCGGGCGCGGGCGGGCCGGGGGGCATCGCGGGGGGCGCGGCCGGCGGCGGGGGCGCGCTGTACTGGCCGGCGCCGGGCTGCTGCCACGGTGCGCCGGGGGCGGGAGCGGCCGGCGGACGGTCGTAGCCCGGCTGCGGCGGCGCGTACTGCTGCTGCGGGGGCTCCTCGGCCGCGAGGGTGCGGCTGCGCACCCGGTACAGCCCGGTGTCCAGATCGTCGGCCTTCTCCAGGTTCACCTGGAGCGGACCCATGAACGTGTACCGCTGGGCCTCCGCGTACTCGCGGACCATGCCGGCCAGCTCGGTGCCGAGCTGCCCGGAGTAGGGGCTGAGCCGCTCGTGGTCGTGCGGGCTCAGCTCGACGATGAAGTCGTTCGGCACGACGGTGCGGTCGCGGTTCCAGATGCTCGCGTTGTTGTCGCACTCGCGCTGCAGCGCTCCGGCGATCTCCACGGGCTGGACCTCGGACTTGAACACCTTGGCGAAGGTGCCGTTGACGAGACCCTCGAGCCGCTGCTCGAACTTCTTCAGCACTCCCATGGGGCACCCCCTTCCAGGGTTCGTTCGCCTGCCTGCCGGCCGGATCCCGCCCGGGACCCGGTCGCGCCTCCTACTTGCGGTACTTCCGTACTGATCGTATCCACGCCGGGCCCTTCCGTACGGTTCCCGGACCGTGTGGTGCCCGGGGGTGGGCTCGGACACACAGGGTGACGCATTTCGGGTACGGCACGCCAGGTGCGCCCGCCGGATCGCCCTTCCGGAAGTCGTACGGGCGTTCGTCGGGCATTGGTTCGGGTGTCACCGGGGTCCCCGGACAACGGATTCGGAGCAGCCCCCCAGGTCGTGCTAATGTTTTCCATGTCGGAAGGGCCGCCCGAAAGGGAGGCCGGTCCAAGGAAGTGCGAAGTACCGATGGTACCGAGCGCCTCGGAAGATCGGTCGGCAACGAGGACAACACCCATGCGCGGGTGGCGGAATAGGCAGACGCGCTGGATTCAGGTTCCAGTGCCCGAAAGGGCGTGGGGGTTCAACTCCCCCCTCGCGCACAGCGAAGCCCCGCAGATCTACGGATCTGCGGGGCTTTTTTGTCGTCCGCCCCCTGCCGACGGCCGCCGGCACCGGTGCCTTCGCCGGGCCGGGGCGGATCAGCCGCGGCTGGCCGGGAGTTCGGCGCGGACCTCGAAGCCGCCGTCCGGGGTCGGCCCGGCGGTGAGGGTGCCGCCCAGCAGCTGGGCTCGCTCGCGCAGGCCGACGAGCCCGTGGCCGCCGCCCGGCAGCGTCTCGGTGGGATGCACCGGCGGCGCGTCGTTGCGGACCTCGACCCGCAGCCGGCGGCCCTTCGCCCGGACCCGCACGTGCACCGCCGCCTCCGGGGCGTACTTGGTGATGTTGGTGAGCGCCTCCTGGACGGTGCGGTAGGCGGCCCGTTCGACCGCCTCCGGCCACGGGCGGTCGCCGGGGACCAGCTCGGAGTCGGCGGTCAGGCCGCTCTCCTCGATCAGCCGGGGCAGGTCGGCCAGCCGGGGCTGCGGGGCGAGCGGGGCGTCCGGCAGCCCGCCGGTGCCGCGCAGCACCCCGACCATCTGGCGCAGCTCGTCCAGGGTCCGCACGGACAGCTCGCGGATGGTGCGGGCGGCGGTCACGGCCGCCGGGTCGGGGCTGCTCACCTGGAGCGCTCCGGCCTGGATGCTGATCAGGCTGACCTGGTGCGAGACCACGTCGTGCATCTCCCGGGCCAGCCGGCCGCGCTCGCTGATCAGCACCCGCTCGGCCAGCAGCCGGCTCTCCCGCTCCTGGCCGCGGGTCAGCTCGTCCAGGCGGGCGGCCAGCTCCCGCCGGGTGCGGGCGAGCAGACCGGTGGCGGCCGGGCCGGCCGCCAGCATCACGGCCTGGATGGCGTCCAGCGCGGTGGTGCGGCTGAGGTCGAGGACGCCCTCGGGCAGCGGCCAGTGGAAGAACTCGACCAGGGCGAACAGGACGCCGCAGGGGATCACGATCCGGGGGCGGGGGCGCTCGGCGGCCACCGAGTAGACGGCCGTGATCGGGGCCAGCCAGATCTCGTCCACGAAGCTGCCCGGCATGGTGAGCAGCAGCACGGTCACCGGGAAGCGCCGGCGCCAGAACAGGGCGACGGCGGCCAGCGTGGACAGCGCCACCTGCCACCAGGCGGCCTCCCGGGCCACCAGGGCGGCGTCCAGCAGGGAGTAGAGGACGGGCAGCAGCAGCATCAGCCAGGGGGCGGTGCACCAGGCCGGCAGCCGTCTGGACGGCAGTTGGTCGGCGGTCGTCATGCCCCGTCGCCGGGCTTGGGCCGGACCAGCCCGGCCCGGTGGGCCAGGACGGCGGCCTGGACCCGGTTGGCGGCGCCGAGCTTGCCGAGGATCGCGCTGATGTGGTCCTTGACCGTGCCGGTGCCGAGGAAGAGCCGGTCGGCGATCTCGGCGTTGGACAGGCCCTCGCCGAGCAGCGCGAGCACGTCGAGCTCGCGGCCGGTGAGGGTGCGGGCGAGCGCGGTGGCCTCGGCGTCCGGGCCGCCGCCGTCCACGTAGCCGCCGATCACGGTGCGGGTGACGGTCGGGGAGAGGATGTTGCCGCCGGCCGCGAGCACCCGGACGGCGTGCACCAGCTGCTCGGGGGCGGTGTCCTTGAGCAGGAACCCGGCCGCGCCGGCCCGCAGCGCGGTGCCGATGTACTCGTCGGTGTCGAAGGTGGTGAGCATCGCCACGGCGGGCGGTTCGGGCAGGGCGCGCAGGCGGCGCAGCACCGAGATGCCGTCGAGGTCGGGCATCCGGATGTCGAGCAGCACCACGTGCGGGCGAAGCCGCTGGACGTGTTCCTCGGCCTGTCCGCCGGAGCAGTCGCCGACCACCTCCAGGTCGTCGGCGGAGCCGACGATCAGGCCCAGGCCGGAGCGGACCAGGATCTCGTCGTCGACGATCAGCACGCGGGTGGTGGTGATGGTGCCTCCTCGGTTCGGGCGGCCGGGTCGGGGCGGTCCGCGTGGGTCGTTTCGAGAGTAGGGGTTGTGCGAGTGGGGTGCCGAACGCCGGGGGCTGATCACCCCCGCCGTTCGGCGGGGGTGGGAATCCGCTACCCGGTTCACGCAATTCTCAGGTTCGGTGGGGAAACATGGAGTTGGCTGACCCTTTTCCGGCCGCATCCTCCAATCGGGCGGTCGGCCGGGTGAGGTCGCCGGTCAGTCCGTCGGGCCCGAGCGGGCGCCCGACGCCGGGCCGTTTGCGGATGCGCCCCACCATCTGATCGTTTGGAATTGAGCTGTGTCGTCCACTGTGAAGTCGGAGCCGTCCGCCACGTCCCACGGACCCCGGCCCGGCGACGTGCTGGACCGCTGGCGTCCGAGGGCCGCCGCGGCCTCCGTCTGGTACCTGCGGCTGATCGCGCTGCTGAACGTGGCGACGGTGCTCCTGGTGCCCTTCCGCGACCAGGTCTACGAGCACAACGAGGGCGAGTACTTCACCCCGTACCTGATGACCGCCGGCCTGGCCAGCGCGGTGCTGTCGGTGTTCCTCGCGATCGCGATGCGGCGGCGCAAGCGGGCCGCGTGGATCTTCAACACGGCGCTCGGCGGGATGTTCGCGCTGCTGTACCTGGCGGCCATGCTGGTGCCGGACGAGCGCTTCGACTCCCACCCGCTCAACTACGTCTCCACCGTCCTGACCTGCCTGTTCGTGCTGGCGCTGCTGATCGGGCGCAAGGAGTTCACGTCCAAGGGCGACAGCTCCAACCCGAAGACCGCGGCGGCCACCTTCGTCGCCGGGCTGGCGTTCGGCGGCGGGGTGGGCGCGCTGCTGGTCTGGCTGACCAACGAGCTGTCCGGCGCCGGCTTCTGGGACCTGTTCCGCTACTCGGTCGGCCGGATGATCACGATCACCCCGTCCGAGCACCTGCGCTCGGTGATCGCCGCGCCGACCTGGGTGAACGCCGCGATCAACGCGATGGGCGCGGTGCTCTTCCTGCTGGTGCTGTACGTGGCCTTCCGCAGCCCGCGCGGCAAGGAGCTGCTCACCGCCGAGGACGAGGCGCAGCTGCGCGGCCTGCTGGACAAGCAGGGCGAGCGGGACTCGCTCGGCTACTTCGCGCTGCGCCGGGACAAGGCGGTGATCTTCTCCCCCAGCGGCAAGGCGGCGGTCACCTACCGGGTGATCGGCGGCGTCTCGCTCGCCTCGGGCGACCCGATCGGCGACCCGGAGGCCTGGCCGGGCGCGATCGACGCCTGGCTGTCCGAGGCCCGTGAGCACGCCTGGGCGCCGGCCGTGATGGGCGCCTCCGAGGAGGCCGGGGTGATCTACGCCCGGCACGGGCTGGACGCGCTGGAGCTGGGCGACGAGGCGATCGTCGAGCTGGACGAGTTCTCGCTGGACGGCCGCGCGATGCGGGTGGTCCGACAGGCCTACAACCGGGTCAAGCGGGCCGGGTACACGGTGCGGATCCGCCGCCACGAGGACATCTCGGAGGAGGAGATGGCCGAGCTGGTGGCCAAGGCCGACGAGTGGCGCGACGGGGCCACCGAGCGCGGCTTCTCGATGGCCCTCGGCCGGCTCGGGGACCCGGGCGACGGCCGCTGCGTGATGCTGGAGTGCCACGACGGCGACGGCGAGCTCAAGGCGCTGCTCAGCTTCGTGCCGTGGGGCCCGGACGGGCTCTCGCTGGACCTGATGCGCCGGGCCCGGGACACCGAGAACGGCCTGATGGAGTTCATGGTCATCGAGCTGCTGCAGCGCGCCGAGGAGGTCGGGCTGAAGCGGGTCTCGCTGAACTTCGCGATGTTCCGCTCGGTCTTCGAACGCGGTTCGCGCCTCGGCGCCGGCCCGGTGCTGCGGCTGTGGCGTTCGGTCCTGGGATTCTTCTCGCGCTGGTGGCAGATCGAGTCGCTGTACCGCGCCAATGCCAAGTACCGGCCGATCTGGGAACCGCGCTACCTGCTCTTCGAGAAGAGCAGCGAGATTCCGCGGATCGGCATCGCGAGCGCGCGCGCCGAGGGTTTCATCGTCGCGCCGAGCCTGCCCGCCCTGTTCCGCCGCCGGCACGCCCGGGCCGCCGTGGTGGCGCCCCGGGTCCCGGTCGCGGCCCGGGACGGGAAGGGGTAGCCCTCCGTCGGGGGGCGGAGGGGGCCGGTCGGTCGAAAAGGGGGGCCGATGGGGGGATTGCCTCCCCCCAGAGGATGACCCCGCTCCACATCCGTGCCGATGTGGCTTTGTTAAGAGGCTTCTAATGTTGGAGTAGTCGAGAGTTCGGGGATTCGGAGAAAGTTGTGATTCACAGGACCCACGCGGGGGGCGTGCGAAAGGGGCCGCTGGCAATCGCCGGATCGGCCGCTGTCGCCGAGTGGGGAACGTTGTTCGCGACGGTCCGGGACACGGTGGTGCGAAAGAAGTTCGCCGCCGTTCCGCTGGCCACGGTCGCGACGTTTCTGATCCTGCTGTTCAGCATCGTCCAGCACCTGCCGGGCGGAGAGCGTTTCGTCAACAACATCGGGGTGGTGCGGGCGGCGCTGCCGCTGGACGTCTCGCTGCTGCGGACCCCGCTCTCGCTGTACGTGCCGGCGCTGGACCTTCCGGTCTGGGGGGCGCTGGCCCAGGTCTTCGTGGTCTTCGCGATCGCCGAAATCGTGCTCGGCCGGCGGATGACCCTGGTGGTCGCCTACACCTGCACCCTGGCGGGCACGCTGTTCGCCCGGGTCGGCGTGGCGATCGGGCCGCACCACCTGTTCGGCTTCCCGAAGTGGGTCGCCTACGTGCGGGACACCGGGCCCTCGGCCGCGGTGGTGGCGCTGGCGATCTGCATCGCGTTCCGCTGCCGGGCCTGGTTCACCGGCGGCCTGGTGGTGGCGGTGATGATCGGCGAGGCGGTGGTGCTGCCGAACCTGGCCGGCCTGGAGCACATGGTCGCGGTGGTCACCGCGCTGCTGATCGCCGTCTCGGTCGAGGTCTTCGGGGACTTCTGGCCGAGGGTGCTGGCCGGGGTCGGCGCCGCCGCCTCGGTGGCCGCGGCCGCCTCGCGGGAGGTCGCGGTGGAGGCCCGGCGGCGCCGCTCGGCGGGCGCCGTCATCCCCTGACGGGTGCCGACGACGTTCCACCGGCCGCGTACGGGTGCCCGTACGCGGCCGTTCGGCGTCCGGCGGCCGTCAGGCGTGCGGGAGCGGGAGCTCGAACCAGACGACCTTGCCCACCGCCTTGCGGGCGGTGCCCCAGCGTTCGGCGAGCTTGGTGACCAGGGTGAGGCCGCGACCGGTCTCGCCGAGCTGCTCGGCCGGCTCCAGCGAGGGCAGGTTGTGGTTGTCGTCGCTGACCTCGACGAGCAGTTTGTCCACCCGGATCAGCTGGAGCTTCACGGTGTCCCGGGCGACCCGGACGGCGTTCGTCACCAGTTCGCTGACCAGCAGTTCGGTGGTGTCGCTGAGCGCCTCCAGGTGCCAGCCGGCCAGCTGCTCGCGCACCAGCGAGCGGGCCCGGCCGACCTCGCGGTGGTCCACGGTGAGGTCCCAGGTGGCCACCTCGGACGGGGCGACCCCGTCGAAGCGGGCCACCAGCAGGGCGACGTCGTCCTTGCGGTCGTCCGAGTGCAGCCGGCGCAGCACCTCGTCGCAGGCCTGCTCGGGGCTCTGCCGGGGGTCGATCAGGTTGCCGCAGAGCGCGGCCAGGCCGGCCCCTATGTCCCCGCCCCGGACCTCGACCAGGCCGTCGGTGCAGAGCACCAGCATCGAGCCGTCCGAGACGTCGATGGTCTTGGCGACGAACGGCACCCCGCCGACGCCGATCGGCGCGCCGGCCGGGATCTCCAGCAGCTCGCCGCTGCCGTCCGGGTGCACCAGGACCGGCGGGACGTGGCCGGCGCTGGCCAGCTCGCAGGTCCGGTTGATCGGGTCGTAGACCGCGTACAGGCAGGTCGCGAGGTGGTCGTCGCCGAGCTTGTGGGCCAGGTTGTCCAGGTGGCGCAGCAGCTGGCCGGGCGGCAGGTCCAGGGCGGCGAGGGTCTGCATGGCGGTGCGGAAGCGGCCCATCGCGGCCGCCGAGTGCAGGCCGTGGCCCATCACGTCGCCGACCACCAGGGCGACCCGGCTGCCGGGCAGCTGGATCGCGTCGAACCAGTCGCCGCCGACCTCGGCCTTGGGGTCGCCGGGCAGGTAGCGGTGGGCGATCTGCACGCCGGGGATCTGCGGCGGTCGGGTCGGGATCATCGAGCGCTGCAGGGTGGTGGCGACCCGCGCCTCGGCGCGGTGCAGCCGGGCGTTGTCCAGCGACAGCGCGGCGCGGGCGGCCAGCTCCTTGAAGGTCGCGGCGTCGCCCTCGTCGAAGGGGGCGCGGTCCGGCAGCCGCAGCAGCTTGAGGATGCCGAGCACGGTGCCGCGGGCGGAGAGCGGGACGACCAGCATCGAGCGGCCGGTGACCACCGGGGCCAGCCGGGCGCCGCCGAGCGCGATCGCGTAGTCGACCGCCACGTCCGGGCTGACCACCGGGACCAGCACCGGCTGGTTCAGCTGCAGGGCCATCCCGGGCGGGGTGCGGCGGGGCATGCTGACCAGCGAGCCCTCGGAGAGCACGTGGTCCCAGGCGCCGCCGGTCTCGTTGTAGACCAGGGCGACCCGGCGCAGCATGGTGTCGTCGTCCGGGCGGGCGGCGGGCAGCTCGGAGTCCGAGATCAGCCCGTCCACCAGGTCCACGCAGGCGAAGTCGGCGATCCGGGGGACCAGCACCTGGCACAGCTCGTGGGCGGTGAAGCCGAGGTCCAGCGTGGTGCCGACCTTGCCGCCGACCTCGTTCAGCAGGGCCAGCTGTTCGCCGGCCTGACCGTTGGTGAGGAAGGGGCCGAGCCGTCCGGCGGGCAGGCCCTCCCCGGCCGCCGGCGCGGGGACCGGGACGGTGGCGGGCGTGGCCTGGTCGGTGCGCGGCAACGGGTGGCCGTTGGCGGGGGGTTCGACGGCGGTGTGCTCGATGGCGGGGGCTCCTGCGGTGGGCGGGGGCGCCTCCCGGCCGGAGGCGGGGGGAGGGACGGGCGGGCCGCCCGCCGCGGCGCCCGCGACGGCGGCCACCGGCCGGACGGCGGAGGGGACGGCTGCCGGGGCGGAGGGGCGTTCGGCGGCCTCGCGCTGGACGGGCAGCGGGCCGGGCGGCCGGCGGCCGGGCGCGCCCTGTTCGGGCTGCGGCGGCGGGCCGACCCGGGCGGCGCGCTGCTGGGGCGTCGGGTAGCGGCGGCCGAGGCCGGCGGCCGCGTGCGCCGTACCGGTCTGCGCGTCGGCGGGCAGCACCGGCAGCACGGTGGCCGGGTCCAGCCGCAGGGCGGGCAGTCCGCCCCGGTCCAGCGCGGCCAGCAGCGCCGCGCGGTGGCCGGCGGGCAGCAGCCGGGCCAGTGGCTCGGGCACCGGCCGGCCGGCCGGGGTGAGCGCCGCGGTCAGGGTGTGGAAGCCGCCCCGGGCGCCGGGCGCGGAGGCGAAGGGGAGCAGCCGCTCGCCGAGCGCGAGCCGCGGCCCGGTGGAGCGCAGCGGGCGGGCGTCGGCGGCCAGCGCCAGCAGTCCGCCGACCGGGCCGGGCAGCGGGTAGGCCCACCAGAGCACGTCGCGCTGGTGCTCCTCGCGGTCGGTGACGGTCAGCCGGCCGGTCCAGGGGCGGCCGTCGGCGGTCCGCTCGGCGAGGGTGTCGAACGCGTCGCAGGGGCGGCGGACGGAGCAGCGTTCGCGCGCCCGGGGTTCCAGGGCGGGCAGCAGGCCGGAGGCCGGGCGGTCGTGGGCGACCTCGGCGCGGTGGCCGAAGAGTTCCTCGGCGGCCCGGCCCCACTGGGCGATCCGGCCGGACCGGTCGACCAGGACGGGGACGAGCCGGACCAGGGCGGCCACACCCGTCGGGTGGTCGCCCGGCGCGGTTCCGTCGCCCGCCGGCCGCGGTGTGGAGTTGGACTCGGCCACCATGGATTCGCTCTGCTCCCGCCTGGCCGCCGCGCCCGGGGGCGGCCGTCGCTCCGGAGGAAGGCACGCTGTGCGGATACCAGCGAAGCACGGACCGGGCCGGACTCGACACCGAAACGGGGAGATTCCTCAGGATCGGTTGCGTGTCGTGTGCCGCACGCCGGTTCGTGCCCCCGGTTCACCCGGACGGGGCCCGCGACCACGGCGGTAGGGTGGCAGGCCGGACCGCCCGTACGGGTGGCCCGCAGGACGCAGCCGGCCGGACGAGACAGAGGCGACAAGTGAGCGCGCAGAGCCCCGCCCGCTGGACGGACCCGGAGCAGCAGGCACTGGAGGAGCGGGTCGCCGCCGCCGAGCTCGCCTGGCTCAGCATGGACGTGGACGTCCAGACGCTGCGGGTCGAGATCGACAACTTCGCGCTGATCCACCACCAGCTGCTCGGCCCGCTGTACGCCCGGCTGGACGAACTGGACGCGCTGGTCGCCGAGGCCGTCGCGGCCCGCACCGGCCGGCCGGAGGACCTGCGCCGGGCCGCCGAGGCGCGGCAGCAGGTCGAGGACCTGCCGGACCTGGACGCGCTCTTCGACTCGGTGCGGGAGCAGTCCGGCCAGGACGGGGAGGCGGCCCCGCCGCCCGCCGCACCGGAGCGGGTGCGGCCCGGCAAGGACGCCCAGCGGATCTACCGCGAGCTGGTCCGCCGCGCCCACCCCGACCTGACCACCGACCCGGCCGAGCAGCAGCGCCGGGCCGCCTTCCTGGCCCGGGTCAACGAGGCCTACGCGTACGGGGACGCGACCGCTCTGGGGGCCCTGGCCGCCGAGTGGTCCACCGCGCCGCAGGCCGCGCCCGCCGTCGACGCGCCCGACCGTGCGGACTGGCTGCGCCGCCGGCTGGACTGGCTGACCGCCAAGATCACCGAGACCGCCACCGAGCAGGTCCGGCTGGAGCAGACCCCGATGGGCCAGCTGCTCGCCCTGGCCCCGCAGGACCCGGACCGGCTGCTGGAACAGCTCGCCGAGGAACTGCTGGCCAAGGCCGCCGAACGGCGGACCGAGCTGGAACGGCTGCTCGGCGGCCCGGCTCCGGCGGACGGCCCGGCCTCCGGCGGCCGGGGCACGGCGCCGGTGGGCGACAATGACACGCATCCCCGCGAATCCCAGGAGAGCCACACGATGTTCCCGCAGATCCCCTCCGCCGACGCCGCCGCCGTGCCCGCCGACGCCGCCCTGCTGGACGTGCGCGAGCAGGACGAGTGGGACGCCGGCCACGTCGACGGCGCGCTGCACATCCCGATCGGCGAGGTGATCGCCCGCCTCGGCGAGCTGCCGGAG
The DNA here is from genome assembly GCF_042724755.1 of Kitasatospora sp. NPDC127067. Classification (NCBI taxonomy): domain Bacteria; kingdom Bacillati; phylum Actinomycetota; class Actinomycetes; order Kitasatosporales; family Streptomycetaceae; genus Kitasatospora; species Kitasatospora sp. NPDC127067. Next base: position 24,873 of record NZ_JBHXEM010000113.1, read on the forward strand.
GAGAAGCTGTACGTGCTCTGCCGGGTCGGCGGCCGCTCCGCTCAGGTCGTCCAGTACCTGGTGCAGCAGGGCCGGGACGCGGTGAACGTGGACGGCGGGATGCACGCCTGGCAGGGTGCGGGCCGTCCGATGGTGAGCAGCACCGGCCAGGAGGCCTTCGTCCTCTGACGGCCCGGCACCCGCCGTCCGTGCCGTGCGGCAGGATGGGCGCGCGCGAGCGCGCCGGCACCGGGCCGGTGGCGCCCGCCGACCGGTCGGGGGAGGCCATGACCGAGACGACGGACCGGCCGGCTGCCGGGAGGACCTGGTCCAGGCCCGCGCAGCTGGTCCTCGGCTTCGCCGGGTCGGTGCTGGCCGGCGGCACCGGGCTGTTCCTCGCCGCGGTGTTCCTGCACGTCGCGCCCGCCAACTCGGTGTCCCGGCAGTACCGGGACGAACTCGACGGCGTGGTGTACCCGGAGTTCGAGCAGAACTGGAAGCTGTTCGCGCCCAACCCGCTCCAGCAGAACGTGAGCGTGGACGCCCGGATCCGCACCGCCGCGCCCGACGGGTCCACCCGCACCCACGACTGGACCGGGCTGACCGCCCAGGACGTCGCCGCGATACGGGGCAACCCGGCGCCCAGCCACGTCGAGCAGAACCTGCTGCGCCGGGCGTGGGACTTCTACGACGGCTCGCACAACCCGCAGGACGAGACCCCGGCCTCCCCGCGCGGCAGGCTCGCCGAGCAGTACCTCAAGCGGATCGCCCTGCAACGGATCGGCCGGGAGGCGGACGGCGGGCGGGTCGTGGAGATCCAGTTCCGGTCGACCGCGGCCACCGTCCCGCCGCCGTCCTGGAGCGGCGAGCCCGCGCCGGCGGCGCCCCGGGTGCGGGAGCTGCCGTGGTGGCCGGTGACGGACGAGGACTACCGGGGGCTGCTCGGATGAACGAGGCGACGGTGCGGGCCGCCGCACCGGGAGGGGCGGCACCGGGCGGCGGGGTGCCCCGGCAGACCGGGGCCGCGCGGCCGGTGGAGTCCGGGGCGGCGGGGGCGGCACGCGGGCCGCGGGCACCGCTCGGGCGGGCCGCCGAGGCGTTCACCGGACGGGCGCTCGGCCGCCACCAGGCGGCGGTGGTGCGGATCGGCTTCGGGCTGGTCTGGCTGGCCTACCTGCTGCGCGAGTGGCCGCACCGGCGGGTGCTGTACGGCGACCTCTCCCCCTGGTCGGCGGAGCTGGCCGAACGGCTGCTGGCCGACAACGGGGCGTTCACCGTGCTGCCCTGGTTCGGCGGCCGGCTCTGGTCCGAGCTGGTCTACCACCTGGCCGTGCTGGCCGCCCTGGCCGTGCTGCTGGGCTGGCGGACCAGGGCGAGCACGGTGCTGTTCCTGGTCACCGTGCTGTCCCTGCAGAACCGCGACGTCTTCCTCGGCGACGGCGGTGACAACGTCGTCCACCTGATGGCGGTCTACCTGGTCTTCACCCGCTGCGCCGAGGTCTGGTCGCTGGACGCCCGGCGCCGAGGAACCGGGCGGACCGGAGTGGTGCTCTGGGCGGTGCTCGGAGCCGTCCTGGCGGCCTGTCAGTTCGGCGGCTTCGCCGGGGACACCCTGACCTGGACCGACCAGGCCTTCCCGTACCTCGGCTGGTCCCCGTTGTTCTGGGCGCTCTGGACGGCGGCCGGGCTCTGGTGGACGCTCGGCCGGCTGCGGCCGGACGGCGAGCCGCGGGCGGTGCTCGACGCGCTGGCGAACATGGTGCACAACTGCGCGATGCTGGTGATCGCCGTCGAAGTGGTGCTGATCTACGCCACGGCCGGCTGGTACAAGGTGCAGGGCTCGCGCTGGCAGGACGGCACCGCGCTGTACTACCCGCTGCACCTGGACTACTTCACGCCCTGGCCGGGGCTGTCCGCGCTGGTCGGCTCGGCGCTGCTGCCGGTCTTCCTGATCTCCTACGGCACCGTGATCCTCCAGGTGGCGTTCCCGTTCACGCTGCTCAACCGGCGGGTCAAGAACGGCCTGCTGGCCGTCATGATGCTGGAGCACGCGGGGATCGCGGTCGTGCTCGGGCTGCCGGTCTTCTCACTCGCGATGATCGCGGCGGACGCGGTGTTCCTGCCGACCGGGGCACTGCTGTGGGCGGCGGCGCGGCTGAGCCGGATCCGGCGGAGGTATCCGGCCTAGGATGTCGCTATGTCCTGGTTCGCCGCACTTCGTGACACCGCGCGGACCGGGCTCACCCTGGACCGGGCGCTCACCGACCCCAAGCGGGCGGTGCGCGGGGCCGTCGCGGTGGCGCTGGTGCTCTTCCCCACCCTCGCGCTCGGCGGGGTCGCGCTCGCCACCTCGGCCGCGATGGGCGCGTTCATCGCCGGCTCGGCCACCTTCCAGCGCAGCTTCCGGCCCCGGGCCAGCCTCGCCGTCGCCGCCGGGGCCGGACTCGGCATCAGCACCTTCCTCGGCTACCTGGCCGCCGGCGTCCCCGGGCTGTTCCCGGTGCTGCTCGCGGTGTGGGCCTTCGGTGCCGGACTGGCCTGGGCGATCGGGCCCACCGCCGGAGTGGTCGCCACCAACACCGTCTCGGTGATGCTGATCGTCGTGCAACTCCCGGTCAGCACGGTCACCGCGCTCGGCCACGGGCTCGTCGCCGCCCTGGGCGGAGTCGCCCAGGCCACCGTCATCACCGTCTGGCCGATCGGCAGCTGGACCGCCCAACGGGAGGCCCTCGCCGACACCTACGCCGAACTCGCCGACTACGCACGGCGGTTGCGACAGGACCCGACCGCGCACGTCGACCCGGAGCCGTTCATGACGGCCCGCCACGCCGCCGCCCTCACCCCCTGGCAGGACCGCCACCGGCCACCCGAGCTGCGCGGACTGCGCGGCATCGCCGAGCGCATCCGGCCCACCCTCGCCGCACTCGCCGACCCCAAGGTGGGCGCCCCCGAAGAAGGGCCGGGACGGGACCGGGCCCGGGAAGTGCTGGCCGCCGCCGCCGAGGTCATGGACGCCCTCGCCCGGGCGATCCGCACCGGTGACCCCGTCCGGCTCCCCCGCTCCGCGCCCTCGCTCACCCTGGTCGGCTCCGACGACGGGCCGCGGCTCCAGGGCGCGGCCCGGCGCTCCGCCCGGCGGCTCGGCGGGCTGCTGCGGAAGGCCGCGGACACCCTGGACCGCAACGACGAGGACACCATCACCACCCCCGTCGTCGGGGCCGGCGGGGCGCTGCGCAAGCCCACCATCGCCCGGATGCTGCCGGTCGCGGCACGGGCCGTGCGGCGGCAGCTGCACCCGCGCTCGGCGATCTTCCAACACGCCGTCCGGCTCGCCGGAGTGGTCACCGTCTCCTACCTGCTGGCCCGGCTCGCCGGATTCCACCACGGGTACTGGGCGCCGATGACCGCCGCGATGGTGATGCGGCCGGACTTCGCCCAGACCTACAGCCGGGGCGTCGCCCGGCTGGCCGGAACGGTGGTCGGAGTCGCCGTCTCGACGCTCGTGGTGCAGCTCGCCCACCCCGGGCAATGGGTGCTGGCCGCGCTGGCGGTGATCTGCATCGGCGGGTCGTACCTGGCGTTCCGCACCGGGTACGCGCTCACCACGGTCGGGATCTCCACGTACGTGGTGTTCCTGCTCGGACTGCAGGAGGGCAACCCGCTGGTGACGGCCTTCGAACGGGTCGGTCTCACCCTGCTCGGCGGATCGATCGCACTCGTCACGTACGCGCTCTTCCCGACCTGGCAGACCGCCCGGCTCGGCGAACGGCTCGCCGAATGGCTGGCGGCCGCCGGACGGTACGCGGCGGCGGTGATCGCCTGCTACGAGGAGCCGGCGGCGCCGCGCGGGCGGGTGGTGCGCAGCGCACTGCTGGACTCCCGGGAGGCGCGCTCCGAACTGTTCCAGGCGATGCAGCGGGCCGACGCCGAACCGGGGCGGCACGAATCCGGGCTGGCCGGGGTGAGTCGACGCCAGATCGACCGGGCCCGGGCAGCGGTCGGGGCCCTCGGGCGGGCGGCGGTGCTGCTGGAGGCCCACCTGCCGGCGGGGGACGCGGAGCCGGTGCCGGGGGCGGGGGCGTACGCGGAGGAGCTGCGGCTGACGACGGCGCTCGCGGCGGGGGCGATGCTGACGGGGCGGACGGTGGAGTTCGGGGCGGTGCGGGACGCCCAGGTGTGGTTGGAGGAGGGGCTGGCGGGGGCGCCGGCGGGGGTGCAGCGGGATGTGGTGAGGGCGGGGACCCGGTTGGTGGGGCAGGCTCTGCGGGATTTGGAGCGGGCTTTGCGGGGGTCTTCTGTGGGGGAGGGCTCTCGGGAGGGTGGTTCTCGGGAGGGTGGCTCTCGGGAGGGTGGCTCTCGGGAGGGTGGGGGGCCGGGGGCGGCTCCGGGGGTGGGTGCTCCGGGGGCTGGATGATTTTCAGACTGCCCACTCCGAGGGGTGGGGCGT
>NZ_JBHXEM010000114.1:0-28203 GCF_042724755.1 Kitasatospora sp. NPDC127067
GGCAAGGGTTTCGGTGAGACCGCTTGCTCGGTGCCGCCCGGCGCGGCAGCCGGGCGGCACTTCGACGGGGCGAACGTTGCCTGATGCGGCACTAGGGCCGCGAGCATCCGATCCCGAAGGACGAAGCTGTGGCTCGTTGCTCCTACGACGCTCGTAAGATCCGCTGACGGCAGATCCTGACGGCAACACTGACGGACATGAGGCGGCAAGGGAGGCTGTCAGCGCCCGGCTATCGGGAGGCGTGTGTGGCTTCGCTGAGCCTGTCCGAACGGTCGAACGAGCTTACAAAGCAGATGTCGGCGGTTCGAAACCGTCCGCGCCCACAGATGGAGAAGGGCCAGTTCGGAGGCAGCGTCCTCCCGAACTGGCCCTTGATCGTTTCTGTGCTCCTGTACCGCCGCCCATCGAGGGAGGCGGCGGGTCTATTGTCGTACTAGCGTGCCAAGATCGCGGGCAGTCCGGTCTGTTCGTCGAGGGGGCGCTGTGGGACGTTCGTTGCGTGTGGGTGACGTGCTTCGGTGCACGGCTTCGAAGGACACGGCGCCGGCGACAGTCGACGGGTTCGACAACTTCTACTTCGTCACGGACAGTCCCGGTCAGAAAGCGGGCCCTGCTCGAAGCGGGGATCAATGCGATGGCCAAGGTCAAGGCGGACCAGGGGATGCGGCGGCCGGCGGTGATGATCCGGTCGAGTCCGTGGAAGGCAGGATCGGAACAGACGCCGTGGCACGACGTGTTCGACATCGACAACGGACATGTTCGTTACTTCGGTGACCACAAGCCGGAGACGGCGAAGCCGGTCGGTACCACCACGGGCAACGCGGCATTGCTGGAGGCGTTCGGCTGCCACCAAGCGCCTACAGCTGAGGAGAGGGCCGGTGCAGCGCCGCTGCTGCTGTTCCGGTCGGTGCCGAAGAACGGCAAGGTCAAGGGGCATGTCCAGTTCTGTGGCGTCGCTCTGCTCGAGCGGACGGAGCGCGTGGTCCAGTGGGGTGGGCCGGCGCGGACGACGTTCACCAACTACGCCTTCGATCTTGCGGTGATCGACCTCACTGCGGAGGACGACAAACTGGATTGGGACTGGATCACCGCGCGGCGTGACCCCGATCGGACCGATGCCGAGGTCCTGAAACTGGCGCCCGCGGCATGGCGGGAGTGGGTGAAGCACGGTCACTCGGTGCTGCCGAAGGTGCGCCGGCGAGTGGCACGGTCGCAGGTCGTCAAGGTTCGTGACCAACGGCCGACTCCGGGCAGCTCGGTCGAGGCGGACCTCCAGGCGGTCTACAAGCGGTTCGACAACGACAAGCACGCGTTCGAGGTCTTGGCCGCGGTCGTCGCTGCGAAGGTGATGCGGGCGTCCGGTCACAAGTACAACGAAGGGTGGCTGACCCGTCGGTCGGGGGACGGCGGGGCGGACTTCGTCGGTCGGTTGGATATCGGCAGCGGTCTGGCCGGTACCAAACTGGTCGTTCTGGGGCAGGCGAAGTGCATCAGGCCGGACAGCCTGGTATCTGCCGAGCAGATTGCCAGAGTAGTGGCCAGACTCAGGCGTGGATGGATCGGCGTGTACGTCACCACCGGCTCCTACTCGGTGCCGGCGCAGTTGGAGATGGTCGAGGACCAGTATCCGGTGGTGCTGATCAACGGGCAGGACCTGATCAAGGAGCTGTACGAAATAGCAGGCAAGGATCACGGCGGCGACCTCATGACATGCGTCGATGCCCTGTTGCACAGTCGCTCACTCGAAGTGGTCAACCGCAGGCCCGAGGAGATCCTTCTCGACTGAGCGGCCGCCTGCGACCGGCTCGCCAGACCGGGTGCCGCGCGGCGGTCGGTTGCAGGTGCCGGCGGTGCGATGGCCCGGGGAACAGATGTCGGCGGTTCGAAACCGTCCGCGCCCACCACCACGAGGGCCGGTCCGGGAGATGCCACCTCCTGGACCGGCCCTCGGCCGTTTCCGGGTCCTGCCGGTGCGCCGGGCCTGGGGCCCGTCGCCGGTCGGGGGTGGGGGTTGCCTGACGGCGGTGGTGGGCCGGGGTGGTAGGGAGGGGGGATGTTGACCAGGGCGTTCGATGCGGTGCTGTGCGATGTGGACGGGGTGGTCCGGTTCTTCGACGGGGCCGAGGTGGCGGCGCTGGAGCGGGCGGCGGGGGTGGGTGAGGGGAGTACGGCGGAGGTCGGGTTCGCGCCGGAGAACGACCTGCCGTTGCTGCTGGGGCGGATCGGGAAGGCGGAGTGGGTGGAGTCGATCGCGCGGGGGTTGGCCGGGCGGGTGACGGGCGCGCAGGCGCGCGGGCTGGCGGAGGCGTTCGCGAACTCGCCGTTCCGGGCGGACGAGGTGGTGGTGGGGCTGTTGCGGCGGGTGCGGGAGCACTGCCGGGTGGTGCTGGTGACCAATGCGACGGCGTGGCTGGACGAGGACCTGGCGCTGCTGGGGCTGACGGACCTGGCGGACGCCGTGGTGAACAGCTCCCGGGTGGGCAGTGCCAAGCCGGACCGGCGGATCTACGAGATCGCCGCCGAGCGGGCCGGGGTGGTGCCGGGGCGGTGCCTGTTCGTGGACGACCGGCAGGAGAACGTGGACGCGGCGGTGGCGCTGGGCATGACCGGGGTGCGCTACCGGGGACCGGAGGACCTGCGGCGGGCGCTGGCGCCGGTGCTGGGGTAGCGGGTCAGCGGGTCAGCAGGTGTCGTGGGGGCCGCCGTTGAGGTGCCGGGTGCCGGGTGCCGGAGGCGGGGGAACCGCGGGTGGCGGGGGTGGGGGTGGCGGGCGAGGATCGGGGGACCGGGCGGACCCCTGAGAGCGGTGGCGGATGGCTGAGCAGGTCGGGGAGTCGCGGGCGGAGCTTTCCTCGCGCCTGAACTGGCTGCGTGCGGCCGTGCTGGGGGCCAATGACGGCGTGGTGTCGACGGCAGGCCTCGTGACCGGTGTGGCGGGCGCGGAGGGCTCCCGGACGGCGCTGCTCGCGGCCGGGGTGGCCGGGTTGCTGGCGGGGGCGATGTCGATGGCGGCGGGCGAGTACGTCTCGGTCAGCACCCAGCGGGACACCGAGCGGGCCGCGTTGGCGCAGGAGCGGCGGGAGCTCGCGGAGGATCCGGAGGGGGAGCTCGACGAGCTGACCGACTACTACCGGGGCAGCGGGCTGGAGGACGGCCTGGCCCGGGAGGTGGCGACGGCGCTGACGGAGCGGGACGCGCTGGCCGCTCACGCGCAGACCGAACTGGGCATCGACCCGGACGTGTTGACCAACCCCTGGGAGGCGGCGCTGGCGAGCGCGGCGGCGTTCACGCTGGGTGCGCTGGTTCCGCTGCTGGCGGTGCTGCTGCCGCCGGAGTCGTGGCGGCTGCTGGTGACGGTGGTGGCGGTGGTGGTCGCGCTGACCGTGTCGGGCTGGACGAGCGCCCGGTTGGGCGGGGCGGGGCCGGGGCGGGCGATCATGCGCAATGTCGTGGGCGGGCTGCTGGCGATGGGGGTGACGTACAGCGGCGGTGTGCTGCTGGATCAGGTCATCGGGTGAACGTGAGTTCCCGGCCCCGTGAACGGTTCCGTGTCGGGCCCGTACGTCCGCCCGTACGTCCGCCCGCATGTCCGCCCGCACGACCGGCCGCACGTCCGCTCGCACGACCGGCCGGCGGCGAGGCCCGGGTACGCCGGGTGACGGTGCCGCCCGGCTCGACAGGCGAGGTGCCGCGGCCTGTGTTTGTGTGGCTGCAAACCGCTTGGGAGAGGTGAAGCGCCGTGACCGTGCCCCCGTTCGGATCGAACGATCCGTTCTCCGATCTGCTCAGCCGGTTCTTCGGGATGAGCCCGTTGGCTTCCCCGCCCGCCGTGCAGCGGGTGCCGATCGGGCGGTTGCTCAGCGAGTCCTCGCAGGAGCTGCTCGCGCTGGCCGCGCGGCGGGCGGCCGAGGACGGCTCCAGCGACCTCGACACCGCGCACCTGGCCTGGGCGGCCACCCGGGTGGAACCCTCGCGCCGGATGCTGGAACGGGCCGGTATCGACCCGGACCGGCTCTCCGGGGACCTGGAGCACGCCCTGCCCGCGGGCGATCCCGAGGCGGTGGACGGCCGGCCGGCGCTCACCCCCTCGGCCAAGCGCGCGCTGCTCGCCGCGCACGCCCAGTCGCAGGCGGTGGGCGCCTCGTACATCGGCCCGGAGCACATCCTCGGCGCGCTGCTCGATCAGGAGCGCTCGGGGGCGGGGGTGGCGCTGCGCAATGCGGCGCCCTCGCAGGAGGCGCTGAAGTCGGTGCTGGAGGGGCGCGGCACCGGCGGCGAGCGCAGCAGTAAGGGTGCCCGTCCGAGCGAGACGCCGACGCTGGACGAGTACGGGCGCGACCTCACCGAGGAGGCGCGTTCGGGCCGGTTGGACCCGGTGGTGGGGCGGGCCGAGGAGATCGAGCAGACCGTCGAGATCCTTTCCCGGCGGACCAAGAACAATCCGGTGCTGATCGGTGAGCCGGGCGTCGGCAAGACGGCGATCGTCGAGGGCCTGGCCCAGCGGATCGTCTCCGGGGACGTGCCGCAGAGCCTCAGGGAGAAGCGGGTGGTCACCCTCGACCTGACCGCGCTGGTGGCGGGTTCCAAGTACCGGGGCGAGTTCGAGGAGCGGCTGAAGAACGTGATCGACGAGGTCACCGCGGCCGAGAAGAGCGTGATCCTGTTCCTGGACGAGCTGCACACCGTGGTCGGCGCTGGCGGCGGTGGCGAGGGTTCGATGGACGCCGGCAACATCCTCAAACCGGCGCTCGCGCGCGGCGAGTTGAGCGTGGTCGGCGCGACCACGCTGGACGAGTACCGCAAGCACGTTGAGAAGGACGCCGCGTTGGAGCGCCGCTTCCAGCCGGTGCTGGTGCCCGAGCCGAGCGTCGAGGAGACCGTCGAGATCCTCCATGGGCTGCGCGACGCGTACGAGGCGCACCACCAGGTGCGGTTCACCGACGAGGCGTTGGACGCGGCGGCGACGCTCTCCGACCGGTACGTCAGCGACCGTTTCCTGCCCGACAAGGCGATCGACCTGTTGGACCAGGCCGGCGCGCGGGTCCGGCTGCGCAGCCTGAGCGGGTCGACCGAGGCGACCGGGGTGCAGGACCGGATCACCAAGCTGAAGCGGGAGCTGGACGAGGCCGTCGCGGACGAGGAGTTCGTCCGGGCCGCCAACCTGAAGACCGAGCTGCGGCAGACCGAGGACGAGCTGGCGGCGATGGCCGAGTCCCGCGAGGAGGTCGTCGATGTGACGGCCGACGACATCGCGCAGGTGCTCTCCTCCCGGACCGGCATCCCGGTCGCGGAGTTGAACGCGACGGAGAAGGAGCGGCTGCTCAAGCTGGAGGAGCACCTGCACGAGAAGGTGATCGGCCAGGACGAGGCGGTCACGGCCGTCGCCCAGGCGGTGCGCCGCGGCCGGGCCGGGATGGGCGACCCGGACCGTCCGACCGGTTCCTTCCTCTTCCTCGGGCCGACCGGTGTCGGCAAGACCGAGCTGGCGAAGGCGCTGGCGGCGCTGCTGTTCGGCGATCCGGACCGGATGATCCGCTTCGACATGAGCGAGTTCCAGGAGAAGCACACCGTCTCCCGGCTGGTCGGCTCCCCGCCCGGGTACGTCGGTTACGAGGAGGCCGGGCAGTTGACCGAGGCGGTGCGCCGCAAGCCGTACAGCGTGCTGCTCTTCGACGAGGTGGAGAAGGCGCACCCGGACGTCTTCAACCTGCTGCTCCAGGTGTTGGACGACGGGCGGCTGACCGACTCCCAGGGGCGTACGGTCGACTTCCGCAACACCGTGGTGATCATGACCAGCAACATCGGCTCCCAGCGGATCCTCGACCACGCGGGGAACGTGGACGAGATCCGTGACGACCTGATGCGCGACCTGAGGCAGCAGTTCCGGCCGGAGTTCCTCAACCGGATCGACGAGGTGATCGTCTTCCACGCGCTCACCCGGAAGGACCTGCTCTCGGTGGTGGACCTGCTGCTGGACCGCAGCCGGCGCCGGCTGCGGGCCCAGGACGTCGAGCTGGACGTCACCGGGACGGCCAAGGAGTACCTGGTCAACCGGGGCTACCAGCCGGAGTTCGGGGCCCGGCCGCTGCGCCGGACGATTCAGTCGGAGTTGGACAACCGGATCTCCAACCTGCTGCTGGACGGTTCGGTGCGGGAGGGGGACACGCTGATCGCGGACGTGAGCGACGGGGAGCTGGTGGTGACGCTGGCGCGGCCGGAGGCGTCGGCGACCTTCGAGGAGGCGGGGGCGAAGGCCCGGGCCGGCTCGGCCGCCGCGGGGGACTGAGGACGACCGGGGGCGGGCGTACTCCAGCGGGAGTACGCCCGAACGCCACTGCTGGAGGACGCGCGGGGACGCGTCGCGGGTCTAGCTTGTGGGCATGATGCCGCCCACGTCCCCGCCGACCGAGCCGCCATCGGCGGAGCGGCCACCGGCACAGCCGCCGGAGGAGCCGCCCGAGCCGTGGAGCCCGCCGTGGGTGCGCGCGGCCAAGGCGGGCTACCCGCTCGGGACAGCGGCGGCGGTCGCGGTGCTCCAGGTGGTCGGCTCGACCTTCGCCGGGCACAACCAGCACGGGCGGGCCCCGCTGGACGCCCTCGGCTACCTCCTGCTGCTGCTCGGGCCGGCGCTGCTGGTGCTGCGCGAGCGCCGGCCGGTCGCGGTGGTGGCCGGCACCTCGGTGGTCACCGCCGGGTACCTGGCCGCCGGGTACCCGTACGGGCCGGCCTTCGTGAGCTGGCTGATCGCCTGCTGCGTGGCGATCGGTTCCGGGCACCGCCGGGCGGCCTGGGCCGGTGCGGGGGGCGTCTACCTGGTGCACCTGCTCGGCACCTTCGTCCTGCCGCAGAGCTGGCAGCGCGCGGCCCTGCCGTCCGGCAGCGTCTGGCCGCAGGAACTCGGGCTGCTGGCCTGGCTGCTGCTGGTGATGGCGGGGGGCGAGCTGGTCCGGTTCCGGCGCGAGCGGATCGCCGCCCACCGGGCCTACCGGCAGCAGCTGGAGGAGCGCCGGGCCAACGAGGAACGGCTCAGGATGGCCCGGGAGCTGCACGACATCCTGGCGCACAGCCTGTCGCTGATCAGCATCCAGGCCGGGGTCGCGCTGGCGCTGCTCGACCGTCGGCCGGAGGAGGCCCGCGGCGCGCTGGTCACCATCAAGTCGACCAGCAAGGAGGCGCTCGGCGAGGTCCGCCAGGTGCTCGCGACGCTGCGCGGGCCCGGGGCGGCGCCGCGCGGGCCGGCCCCGGGGCTGGACCGGCTGGACGAACTCACCGAGCAGGCGGACCGGGTGGGCCTGGCGGCGGAGGTGCAGGAGCGCGGCGAGCGGCGCGCGCTGTCCGCCGCCGTCGACCTCACCGCCTTCCGGATCGTCCAGGAGGCGCTCACCAACGTGGTCCGGCACTCGGCGGCCCGTCAGGCGGTCGTGGTGCTGGACTGGACGGACCCGGCGGTGCTGGTGGTCCGGGTGGAGGACCCGGGGCCCGCGGTGCTCGCGGACGCGGGCGGGTCGGGCAGCGGGCTGGTCGGGATGCGGGAACGCGCGGCGGCGTTCGGTGGCACCATCGCCGCGGGGTCGCTGCCCGACGGCGGCTTCCGGGTCCGGGCGGAGCTGCCGACACCGAAGGCGGAGAGCGATTGATTCGGGTACTGCTGGCGGATGACCAGCTGTTGGTCAGGGCGGGCTTCCGGGCCCTGCTGGACCTCCAGGACGACCTGACGGTGGTCGGCGAGGCGGACGACGGCGAGGCCGCGTTGCGGCTCGCCCGTGAACTCGTGCCGGACGTCGTGCTGATGGACATCCGGATGCCGCGGATGGACGGGCTGGAGGCGACCAGGAGGATCGCCGAGGACCCGGCGCTGTCCCCCGTGCGGGTGGTCGTGCTGACCACCTTCGAGCTGGACGAGTACGTGTTCGAGGCGCTGCGCTCGGGGGCCGCGGGCTTCCTGGTCAAGGACACCGAGCCGGCCGAACTGCTGCGGGCGATCCGGGTCGCCGTCGCGGGGGACGCGCTGCTCTCGCCGGGCGTCACCAGGCGGCTGATCGGCGAGTTCGCCGCCCGGTCGAAGGCGCCCGAGGCCGTGCCGGAGGGGCTCTCGGACATCTCGATGCTGACCGAGCGGGAGCGCGAGGTGCTGGCCCTGGTCGGGATGGGGCTGTCCAACGAGGAGATCGCCCGGCGGCTGGTGGTCAGCCCGCTGACGGCGAAGACGCACGTCAGCCGGGCGATGGTGAAGCTCGGCGTGCGGGACCGGGCGCAACTGGTGGTGCTGGCCTACGAGTCGGGGCTGGTGCGGCCGGGCTGGCTGGGCTGATCGGCTCCGGGCGGCTGCGGTCCATGGGCGGTTGGTCCACGGGTGGTTGGTCCACGGGTGGTTGGTCCATGGGCGGTCGCGGTCCACGGGGCGGGTGCGCCGGAGGCGTCGCCGTCGCGCGGCTGCTTCCGGCCCCGCGTGTCGCGGGCGGTTCCTACTCTCCCGGGAGTATCCCAACTGCCGCTGCTGGTAGGACGCGTGATGAGACCTCGCTGCGGGACGCTCCAGTCACCTCGGGAACCACCCGAGGTCCTGGAGGCCCACCACCGAGGAGTTGAACCACCATGTACACCCAGCTGGCCGACTGGCACGGCCCCGGCCCATGGATCCTGCTGATCCCATTGATCTGGATCGCCGTGGTGGTCCTGGTGATCGCGGTGCTGCGCCGCACGGTCTGGCGGCGGCACGGCTGCGGCTTCGGGTACGGGTACGGGGTTGGAACCGGAGCCGGAGCCGCAGTCGTGGCGGAGCATCCGCTGGCCGTCCTGGGCCGGCGCTACGCGGAGGGGGACATCGACGCCGAGGAGTACCGCGCCAAGCGGGCCGTGCTCAGCGAGTCGCCGCGGGACGACGCCAAGGGAGGTGACGCCAGGTGACCACCCTGGACGTCGTACGGGGCACCGCCGCCCGGGTCGCCGACGCCGTGAAGGTCTACGGCGTCGGCGGCACCGAGGTCCGCGCGCTGGACCACGTGACGGTGGAGTTCCCGGCCGGGCGGTTCACCGCGATCATGGGCCCGTCCGGCTCGGGCAAGTCCACCCTGATGCACTGCGCGGCCGGACTGGACAGGCTCACCGCTGGCAGCGCCTGGATCGGCGACACCGAACTCGGCCCGCTCAACGACCGGCGGCTCACGCTGCTGCGCCGGGAGCGGATCGGCTTCGTGTTCCAGGCCTTCAACCTGGTGCCCACGCTCACCGTCCTGGAGAACATCACCCTCCCGCTCGACCTGGCCGGGGCCGCCCCGGACCAGGCCTGGCTGGAGACGCTGGTCGACGTGGTCGGACTCGGCGACCGGCTGCGGCACCGTCCGAGCGAGCTCTCCGGCGGCCAGCAGCAGCGGGTCGCGGTGGCCCGGGCGCTGGCCGGGCGGCCCCGGGTGGTCTTCGCCGACGAGCCGACGGGCAACCTCGACTCCCGCAGCGGCGGCGAGGTGCTCGGCCTGTTGCGCCGGGCGGTGGACGAGATGGGCCGGGCCGTGGTCATGGTCACCCACGATCCGACGGCCGCCGGCTGGGCCGACGAGGCGCTCTTCCTCGCCGACGGACGGCTGGTGGACCGGATGCGGCAGCCCACCTCCGCCCTGGTGCTGGACCGGATGAAGGCCTTCGAACGGGGGCGGTCGTGAACGCCGTTCCCCTCCGGCTCAGCCTGCGCTCGCTGCGCGCCCACAAACGGCGGCTGGCCGGCACCCTCCTGTCCATCCTCCTCGGGGTGAGCTTCCTGACCGGCACGATGGTGCTCGGCGACACCCTGCGGGCCAACTTCGATACCCTCTTCGCCGACGCCAACGCCGGCACCGACGTCGTGGTCCGCAGCGCCGACGTGCTGGACTCGGCGGGCACGGTCGGCGGGGTGCGGGCGCCGGTGGCGGTGACGCTCGCCGACCGGCTGCGCACCGTGCCGGGGGTGGCGGCCGCGGAGCCGTCCGTCCAGGGCGCGGGCCAGCTCATCGGGAGCAACGGCAAGCCGATCGGCGGTCAGGGCCCGCCCACCCTGGCGGGCAACTGGCTGGTCGACGGCCGGCTCAATCCGTACCGGCTGGCCGAGGGCCGGGCGCCGGCCGCCCCGGGCGAGGTGGTGGTGAACCGGGGCGCGGCGAAGTCGGGCGGGCTGCGCGTCGGCTCGACCACCGTGCTGCGCACCCCCGATCCGGTGCCGGTCACCGTCGTCGGCATCGCCACCTTCGGGGCGGACGCGGACGGTATGGGGCCGAGCACCTTCACCGCGATGACCTTCGCGGACGCCGAGCGGTACCTCACGCCCAAGGGCGAGGGCCAGGCCGGCTCGATCCAGGTCCGCGCCGCGGGCGGGGTCTCCCAGCGGGAGCTGGTCGACCGGATCACCCCGCAGCTGCCCGCAGGCGTCCAGGCGATCACCGGCGCGGCGGCCACCCAGGAGTCCACCCAACTGGTGTCCGGGCGGTTCCTGACCATGTTCACCACGCTGCTGCTGGTCTTCGCCGGGATCGCGCTGCTGGTGGCGACGTTCACCATCCACAACACCTTCGCCATCGTGGTCGCCCAGCGGACCAGGGAGAACGCGCTGCTGCGGGCACTCGGGGCGGTGCGCGGCCAGGTGCTCGGGGCGACCCTGGCGGAGGCGCTGGCGGTCGGCCTGCTGGCCTCGCTGGGCGGGCTGCTGGGCGGGATCGGGGTTGCCGCCGGGCTCAAGGCGCTCTTCTCCGCACTCGGCTTCGCCCTGCCGACCGGTGGCATGGTGATCGGCACGGCCGCCGTCCTGCTGCCGCTGCTGGTCGGCACGCTGGTCGCGGTGGGCTCCGCGCTGCTGCCGGCCGTCCGGGCCGGGCGGACGGCTCCGCTCGCGGCCCTGCGGGAGACCGGGGTCG
Organism: Kitasatospora sp. NPDC127067; assembly: GCF_042724755.1. NCBI lineage: Bacteria > Bacillati > Actinomycetota > Actinomycetes > Kitasatosporales > Streptomycetaceae > Kitasatospora > Kitasatospora sp. NPDC127067. Next base: position 10,881 of record NZ_JBHXEM010000114.1, read on the forward strand.
ACCGGGCGGCGCAGGGGCGCTCGGGCGCCGTCCGGGTGGTGCTCGGCGGCCTGTTGCTGACCGGGGGAGTGCCGGTGGCCGTCCTCGGGGCGACGGACGGCCCGTCCGTGCTGCTGACGGCTGTCGGGGCTCTGGCGGTACTGGCCGGCATGGTGGTGCTCGGCCCGGTCGCCGCGGCCCTCGCGGTGCGGACGCTGGGCGCGCCGCTGCCCAGGCTGCGCGGAGTCTCCGGGGTGCTCGCCCGGCGCAACGCGGCCCGCAACCCGCGCCGGACGGCGGCCACCGCGAGCGCCCTGATGATCGGGGTCGCGGTGGTCACGCTGTTCACCGTCTTCGGCGCCTCGATCAAGGCCACCCTGGACTCCACGGTGAGCAGGTCCTTCGCGGGCGATCTCGCCGTCACCACGGCCTCGTTCGGGGCCGGCGGCAGCGGGATCAGCCCCAAGGTGGCGGACGCCCTGGCCGCCCTGCCCGAGGTGCGGCAGACGGTCGGGCTCGGCCGCGGCGTGGCCCGGATCGACGGGCACGGCCGGACGCTGGACGTGACCGACCCGGCCCGGCTGTCCGGGATCGTGGACCTCGGCCGGGTCGACGGCTCGCTGGCCGCGCTCGGCACGGACGGGCTGGCGGTCTCCCGCAGCGAGGCGCAGCAGCGCGGCTGGCGGCTCGGACAGTCCGTCACCGTGGGCTTCACCGACGGTGCGAGCGATCCGTTCACGATCCGTGCCCTGTACGAGGGCGGCAGCCTGGCCGGGGACTACCTGATCACCCGGCAGGCCTGGGCCCCGCACCGGGGGCAGGACGCGGACACCATGGTCGCGGTCGGGCTGCGCGACGGCGTGTCGGCCGCCGCGGGCAAGGCAGCGGTGGAACGGGCGCTGGTCCCGTACGGCAGCCCGCAGGTGCAGGACCGCGCCGAGTACGCCAAGAGCGCGGCCTCCGGCGTCGACACGATGCTCTCGGTGGTCTACGCGCTGCTGGCGCTGGCGGTGCTGATCGCGCTGCTGGGCATCACCAACACCCTGACGCTGGCGGTGCACGAGCGGACCAGGGAGCTGGGGCTGCTGCGGGCGGTCGGTCAGAGCAGCGCCCAGCTGCGCGGCATGGTGCGCTGGGAGTCGGTGCTGGTGGCGGCCTTCGGGACGGTCGGCGGCCTGGGGCTCGGAGCCTTCCTCGGCTGGGCCCTGGTGCGGGCCTCGGACAGCGCCGGGACGGGATCGTTCGCGATACCGCCCCTGCAGCTGGCCGTGGTCCTGGTGGCCGGGCTGCTGGCGGGCGCGGTCGCCGGACTCCGCCCGGCGGGCCGGGCGGCGCGGCTGGACATCCTGCGGGCGATCGCGACGGAGTAGGAGAGGCGGTGGAACGGGAGACGGCAGAGCAGGAGCGGCGGAGAAGGAGGTGGGAGCGGCTGAGCCGGATGCTCAGTCCGCCGTCTGCGGGAAGACCTCCCGCAGCAGGGGGTTCGGCAGTCCGCGCTTGCGCCACTCGCGCGGGTAGCCGAGCGAGACCTCCGTGAACGGCACGCCGTCGTAGGTGGTCCGGCGCGGGATGTGGAGGTGGCCGTAGATCATCGCCGCGGTGTTGAACCGGGTGTGCCAGTCGGCGGTCAGCTCGGTCCCGCACCACTGGGCGAACTCGGGGTACCAGAGGATATCGGTGGGCTGGCGGACCAGCGGGTAGTGGTTGACGAAGACCAGCGGGACGTCCGGGTCACAGGCGGCCAGCCGCTTCTCGGTCAGCCGGACGCGCTCGCGGCACCAGGAGTCGCGGTCCGGGAACGGGTCCGGGTAGAGCATCCGCTCGTCCGCGCAGACGACGCCGGTCTCGTAGGCGGCCGCCAGCGAGGCCTCCTTGGTGGTCGTGCCCGGCGCACGGAAGGTGTAGTCGTAGAGGAGGAAGAGCGGGACGATGCGGACCGGACCGCCGGGGCCCTCCCAGACCGGGTACGGGTCCTCGGGGGTCACCACACCGAGCCGGCGGCAGCGTTCCACCAGGTGCTCGTAGCGGGCCACCCCGCGCAGCTGGACCGGGTCCTCGGGGTGGGTCCACAGCTCGTGGTTGCCGGGCACCCACACCACGCGGGCGAAGCGCTCGGCGAGTAGGCCGAGGGCCCACTCGATGCTGGTGGTGAGCTCGGCGACGTCACCGGCGACGAGCAGCCAGTCGCCGGGGTGGGAGGGCTGGAGCTTCTCCACCAGGTCGCGGTTCTCCTGGTAGGAGATGTGCAGATCGCTCACGGCGAGCAGCCGTCCACCCGTTGGGGTGGGTCGTTCCGGCTGTGCGTCGCTGCGGTTCTCCGTAGTCACTCCTGCCCCCTGAGGTCGTCCGGCCGATGGGGCCCACCCTACGGGGCGGGCCGGGGGAACGGGGCGGGTTGACGGGATCAGTCGTTCGAACAGTCGCTCCGACCGTCGGGATCCGCCGAGTGAGCCGCCACGAGAACCGTCGGCGCATCGCTGGGCGCATCGCCGGGTTGATCGCTGGGCGCATCAAGGGCGAAGGGTGGATCGGGAACGGAGAGCAGCGAGGGTCGAGTACAGGAGCCGGGAGCGGAAAGGGAGTTGGGCCGGATTCAGGAGCCGATGTCGATGAGTACCCCGTGGGAGGTGACGAGGGTGACGGCGAGGATCGCCAGTGAGGCGATGCCGAGGGCCAGGCCCAGGAGGGCGCGGCCGCGCCGGCTGGTGCCCCGGACCAACGCCAGCGTGGCAAGGGCGATGGCGATCGGCCCGAGGACGATGTTGAACAGCAGCAGGCCGGGCAGGCCGAGGAGGAAGGAGGCGATGGCGAGGCCGTCGGCCTCGGCGGTTCCCTGACGGTCAGGTCCCTGACGGTCGGTCGTCCGGCGGATGTCCGCCTGACGGTCGGTCGCCTGGCCGCGGCTCGCCGGGCGGCTGACGATCCGCCGGACGGTGGTCGGAAGCGAGACGGCCGGGTGGTGGGTGACGGTGCTCATGGTGGTGCGGGTCCTCTCTGTGGAGTGGCCGCGGGTGCGGTCCGCGGAGCGGCCGGGTCAGCGGTGCCGGAGGCGGGCGATGCCCTCGCGGGCGCCGAAGGCGAGCAGCCAGGCGGTGATGCCGGCGGAGGCGGCGAGGAAGACCGGGAGCGACGTGTGGGCGGCGGTGCCGATCAGGACACCCATGGCGACCAGGGCGGAGAACAGGATCACGGCTGGCTCCTTCGGCTGCGGCTGGGACTGCGCCGATTTCGGTTGACAAGTGTTCACTGACTTCGGCCCCACTGTATGCTCGGCTGGCCAAGTTCAGCAAACGATTGTTTACTGAATGGCGTGAGTCACACCGTTGGGGCCAGGCAGGCCCAGAAGCAGCAGAGTCGGCGGGCCTTGCTGGACGCCGGACTGCACCTGTTGGCCGATCAGAACCTCGCGAGCCTGGGCGTTCGCGAGGTCACCCGCGAGGCGGGGCTCTCCCCGGCCGCCTTCTACCGGCACTTCCCGGACCTCGCGGCCCTCGGGGTGGCACTGGTCGAGGAGTCGTTGGCCAGCCTGCACATCATGATCCGTGCGGTGCTCACCGAGGCCGGTGGTGCCGAGGAGCTGATCGACCGTGCGGTGGACGTGATCGAACGACACGTCCGCGAGCACCGGGGGCACGTCCGCTTCCTGGCGCGTGAGCGGCACGGCGGGGTCCGGCAGGTGCGGGAGGCGATCGACGTCGAACTCGGCCGCTTCGCCGCCGAAGTGGGAGCCGCCCTGGCGCTGCAGCCGGAGTCACGGGGGTGGAGCGAGCGGGACCTGCGGATGCTCGCCGAGCTGTACGTCGACCACATGGTCTCCACGGCCACCGCCTTCCTGGAGGCGCTGGAGACGGACCCGGCGCGGGAGCAGCGGATCGCCGCCACCGCGCGCTTCCAGCTGCGCCTGATCAGCCTCGGCCGGGAGCGCTGGCAGGCGGGTTGACCGTACGGGCGCGACAGTTGACCGGCCGGCGCGGATGCGTGGCCGGCGCGCGGCCGGCCCGCGGTGGGGTTGTGAATCCGGCGGCGTTCCGGCCCGGCCGGCCCACGATCCGGCTCGCGCGGCCCGTGAACCGGCTGTGGATCCGGCCGCGATTCGGCCTGTGTCCCGGATCGCGTGCCGGTCCGCACTTCGGTCCGCACCTCGGTCCGCACCTCGGTCCGTACTCCGGTCCGTACTCCGGTCCGTACTCCGGACCGCGTGCCGAGTCGTGTGCCGAGCGGCGGCGGTAACCGGCCAATGCGTCTTGGGAGGTTCTTGGTGTTGCTTTGACTCTTGACAGTGGGTCATGTCCGCGACAGCTTTGGTGGACCCCCACCCGTGGACCCCCCCCACATCGAGAGGTCTCTCATGAAGAAGCCGCTCATAGGCACGGTTGCCACACTCCTGGTCGCCGGGGCCACCGCCTTCGTCGGAGCCGTTCCGGCTCAGGCCGCAGCCACGGCCGCCAAGCCCGCCGCCAAGCCTGTCGCCGCCGTCACCTTCGCCGGGACGGTCGCGCTCAGCAACTGCTCCGGCTCGCTGGTGCGGATGCCCGGTTCGGCCGCGAGCGACCCGGCCCTCGTGCTCTCCAACGGCCACTGCCTGGAGACCGGTATGCCCGGTCCGGGCCAGGTCGTCCTCAACCGGTCCTCCAGCCGGAGCTTCACCCTGCTCAACGCGAGCGGCGGCAGCGCGGCCACGCTGCGTGCGACCAAGATCGTCTACGGCGCGATGACCGACACCGACGTGTCGATCTACCAGCTGAACACCACTTACGCGTCGATCCAGTCCCGGTACGGGATAGCCCCGTTGACCCTCGCCGCCACCCACCCGGTCCAGGGCACCTCGATCCGGGTCGTCTCCGGCTACTGGAAGAAGATCTACTCCTGCTCGGTCGACGGCTTCGCCTACCGACTGAAGGAAGCCGACTGGACCTTCAAGGACTCGGTCCGCTACACCTCCACCTGCAACGTGATCGGCGGCACCTCCGGCTCGCCGGTGGTCGACGCCTCGACCGGCCAGGTGGTCGCCGTCAACAACACGATCAACGAGAGCGGCGAGACCTGCACCCTGGACAACCCCTGTGAGGTCGACCAGAACGGTGCCGTGACGGTTCGTCCTGGCATCGGCTACGCCCAGGAGACCTACGGGATCCCGGCCTGCTTCGCCGCCGGCAACCGCTTCGACCTCACCCTCCCCGGCTGCACCCTGCCCCGCCCGTAGGCAGTCAGGAAAACCCCGCTGACCAGCACGTTTCTCCCGATGGGCCATCCGCGAACGGCGGGTGGCCCATTCGGCCGTCCATCGGTCGGCCACCGCACCACCTGCACTATCCGCACGACCGGCACGACCAGCACGACCCGCGCCGCACGGCCGTACCGGCAGGCGGCATTCATGTCAGTTGAACAGATGGAGAGTTGATGACCACCACCGTGAGAAGGCTGCTGGTGTCGGCCCTGCTGATACCGCTGCTCGCGTTCGGCGGCCTGGCGAGCCCGGCGTCCGCCGCCGACGGCCAGGGCGCGCAGGGTGCCCAGGGGGCGCAGGACGGACAGGGCAACGGGTCCCGCCACGGCCGGAGCCCCGCCGACGACCCGACCGCCGACATCAAGGACCGCCTGGCGGCGATCCCCGGGGTGACCATCACCGAGGAGAAGCCGACCACCACCGGTCACCGCTACTTCATCGCCACGTACACCCAGCCGATCGACCACAACCGCCCCTGGCTGGGCACCTTCCAGCAGCGCTTCAGCCTGCTGCACCGCGGCTACGACCGCCCGACCGTCTTCTACACCAACGGCTACACCCTGGGCACCAACCCGTCCCGCACCGAGCCGACCCGGCTGGTGGACGGCAACCAGGTGTCCATCGAGTACCGGTTCTTCACCCCCTCCCGCCCGAACCCGGCGGACTGGTCCAAGGCCGGCATCCGCCAGGGTGCCGCGGACTCGCACCGGCTGGTGACCGCGCTCAAGCGGATCTACCAGGAGGAGTGGCTGTCCACCGGCGCCAGCAAGGGCGGCATGTCCTCCACCTTCTACCGCCGCTTCTACCCGGACGACGTGGCCGGCACGATCGCCTACGTCGCGCCGAACAACACGAACGTCAACGACTACGCGGCGTACAGCGAGTTCTTCCGCACCGTCGGCACCCCCGAGTGCCGGGCCAGGCTGAACGCCGCCCAGCGTGAGCTGCTGGTGCGCCGCGACCGCCTGGAGGCCCGCTTCGTCGCCGACAACACGGCGGCCGGGTCCACCTTCAACACCCTCGGCACCCCGGACCGTGCGTACGAGGCCGGTGTGCTGGACGTGGTCTGGGCGTTCTGGCAGTACAGCCTGGAGGCAGACTGCGCCAAGGTTCCGGTGGCCGCCACCGCGACCGACGACGAGCTGTACGCCTGGTTCGACTCGCAGTCCGGCATCACCGGGAACAGCGACCAGTCGCTGGCGAAGTACACCGCGTACTACTACCAGGCCGCGACCGAGCTGGGTGCGCCGTTCTTCGACGTCTCGCACCTCAATGGCGTGCTGCACTACGACTACAAGGAGCTCTACTCGGTCCGCAGCTACGTGCCGAAGGAGATCCCGACCGTCTTCAACCCGAACGCGATGCCCGACATCGACCGCTGGGTGAAGCGCGAGGGCGAGCGGATCATGTACGTCTACGGCGGCAACGACCCGTGGGGCGCCAAGCCGTTCCGTCTCGGCCGGGGCAGCGAGGACAGCTACGTCTACACCGTCCCCGGTGGCAACCACGGCTCGAAGATCGAGCAGCTGCCGGCCGCGCAGTCGGCGGAGGCCACCGCCAAGGTGCTGGAGTGGGCGGGCCTGGGTGACCCCAACGCCGCCCGTTCGCTCGCCAAGTCGCCGCAGGCGGGCGCGGAGTTCGGCCCGCTCGACGTCGAGGGCCAGCGGCTGGAGCAGGAGCGCCGCCCGCTGTAGCGCTCGCGCGCAGTAGGCCGCGCCACGAAGCACGAGGAGGAGGCTGTCCCCCGCGTACCAGGGGGGCGGCCTCCTCGCGTCGTCCCGGAAGCGCGGACGCGAGGCTGAGACGCGAGGCTGAGACGCGGGGCCGGGAAACGGGGCCGGGAAACGGGGCCGGGAAACGGCCTGGCCGGTCCCCTCCCCGAAGCAGTGAATCAGTGCTTCAATGCTTCCATGGCCTACCGACGCACCCCCGCCGTACAAGCCCGCCTGGACGCCCAGCGGGAAGCGGTGCTCCAGTCGGCGGTCGGCCTGCTCGCCGAGCGCGGCTACGGCGGCTGCACGATGGCCGCCGTGGCGGACCGTGCCGGGATCGCCACCGGCAGCCTCTACCAGCACTTCTCCGGCAAGGCCGAGCTGTCGGTGCAGCTCTTCCGCCGGGTGGTCACGCACGAGATCGACGCGGTCAACGCCGCCGTCGCCCTCCGGGACACCCCGAGGCAGCGGATCGCCGCCGTGGTCGAGACCTTCGCAGCCCGTGCCCTGCGCGCGCCCCGGCTGGCGTACGCGCTGCTGGTCGAGCCGGCCGACGCGGTCGTGGACGAGGAGCGCCTGGTGTTCCGGCGGGCGTTCCGGGACGTGATCGCCACCGAGATCGCCGCCGCGGTGGCGAGCGGCGAACTGCCCGAGCAGGATCCGGTGCTGACCGCCGCCGCCCTGGTCGGCGCGGTCGGCGAGGCCCTGGCCGGCCCGCTGGCGGCCGCGCCGGTCGCCGCCGCCGGGCCCGAGCGCGGCGACGGCACCACAAGCAGCAGCACCACCAGCACCACCACAAGCAGCAGCACCACCAGCACCACCAGCACCACCACAAGCAGCAGCACCACCAGCGGCGCCACCAGGAGCGACAGCACCGCGGTGGTCCCCGCCCTGGTCTCCTTCACCCTGCGTGCCCTGGGAGGACGCGATGACAGCGACGCATGAGGTCACCAACCAGGTGCCCCTGCCGTACGGCCACGACACCGCCGCCGACCCCACCCTGCTCGACGCCCTCCGGCGGGCCGACGCCGGCTGGGCCGAGCCCGAGCTGCGCGAGCTGGGCCGGCTGGCCGGTTCCGAGCAGGCCGCCGAGTGGGGCCGGCTGGCCAACGAGAACCCGCCGGTGCTGCGCACCCACGACCGCTTCGGCCACCGCATCGACGAGGTCGAGTTCCACCCGTCCTGGCACGAGCTGATGCGCACGGCCGTCTCGTACGGCCTGCACGCCGCGCCCTGGCGCGACGAGCGCCCCGGTGCCCACTCCGCCCGTGCCGCCAGGTTCTTCGTCTGGGGCCAGGTCGAGGCCGGTCACACCTGCCCGGTCTCGATGACCTACGCCGCCGTCCCGGCGCTGCGCGCCAACCCGGCGCTGGCCGCCGAGCTGGAGCCGCTGCTGGCCGCGCGGGAGTACGACTTCGGGCTGCGCGAGCCGCGCACCAAGCGCGGGCTGATCGCCGGCATGTCGATGACGGAGAAGCAGGGCGGCTCGGACGTCCGCACCAACACCACCACCGCCGTCCCGCACGCCGACGGCACCTACCGGCTCACCGGCCACAAGTGGTTCACCTCGGCGCCGATGTCCGACCTCTTCCTGACCCTCGCCCAGGCTCCGGGCGGCCTCAGCTGCTTCGTGCTGCCGCGCGTCCTGCCGGACGGCAGCCGCAACCGCCTCCAGCTGATGCGGCTCAAGGACAAGCTCGGCAACAAGTCCAACGCCTCGGCCGAGCTGGAGTACGACGGCGCGGTCGGCCTGCTGGTCGGCGAGGAGGGCCGGGGCGTCCCGACCATCATCGAGATGGTCAACATGACCCGGCTGGACTGCACCATCGGCGCGGCCTCCGGCATGCGCTACGGCGCCACCCGGGCGGTCCACCACGCCCTGCACCGGCGGGCGTTCGGCAAGGCGCTGGTCGACCAGCCGCTGATGCGCAACGTGCTCGCCGATCTGGTGGTGGAGTCCGAGGCGGCCACGATCACGGCCATGCGGCTCGCCCGGGCCACCGACCTGACCCTCGCCGGGGACGGGAACGAGGCGCTGGTCCGGCGGCTGGGCCTGGCGGTGGCCAAGTACTGGGTGTGCAAGCGCGGTCCGGCGCACTCCGCCGAGGCGCTGGAGTGCCTGGGCGGCAACGGCTACGTCGAGGAGTCCGGGATGCCCCGGCTCTACCGGGAGGCGCCGCTGGTGTCGATCTGGGAGGGCTCCGGCAACGTCGCCGCCCTGGACGCGCTGCGTGCCATGGCCAAGCGTCCGGAGAGCGTCGAGGCCTTCCTGGGCGAACTCGACGCCGCCGCGGGCGCGGACCGCAGGCTGGACGCGGCCGTCGCCGCGCTGCGCAAGGAGCTGACCGACCTGGGCGACCTGGAGTACCGCACCCGCCGGCTGGTCGAGTCGATGGCACTGGCCTTCCAGGGCTCGCTGCTGGTCCGGTACGGCAGCCCGGCGGTGGCCGACGCGTTCTGCGCGAGCCGGCTGGGCGGCGACCACGGCGCGGCCTTCGGCACCCTGCCGGCCGGGGTCGACACCGCGGCGATCATCGACCGCGCCCGCCCGGTGATCGTGTGAGCGGTCAGGGCCGGGCGAGCGACCAAGGCCTGGCAAGCGACCAGGACCGGGCGAGCGACCAGGGTCAGGAGAACGACCTGGACCGGGCGGGCGGTCAGGAAGCGGACGGCGTACGGCGGTTCTGGCAGGAGCTCGGCCTGCCCGGGCTGATCGACGTGCACACCCACTTCATGCCGAAGAACGTCCTCGACAAGGTGTGGGCGTACTTCGACGCGGCCGGCCCGCTGGTGAACCGGCCCTGGCCGATCACCTACCGCGAGGCGGAGGAGCAACGGGTCCGCCGGCTGCGGGACTTCGGCGTCCGGGCGTTCACGTCCATGCTCTACCCGCACAAGCCCGGCATGGCCGGTTGGCTGAACGCCTGGGCCGCCGAATTCGCCGCCCGCACCCCGGAGTGCCTGCACACCGCGACCTTCTTCCCCGAGCCCGGGGCGCCCGGCTACGTGGCCCGGGCGATCGAGGACGGTGCCCGGGTGTTCAAGGCGCACCTCCAGGTCGGCGGCTACGATCCGGCGGATCCGCTGCTGGACGAGGTCTGGGGGCTGCTCGCCGAGACCGGCACCCCGGTGGTCACCCACTGCGGGTCCGGGCCGGTGCCGGGCAGGTTCACCGGCCCCGGCCCGATCGGCGCGGTGCTGGAGCGGCACCCCGGTCTGGTCCTGGTGGTCGCCCATCTCGGGATGCCCGAGTACCGCGGCTTCCTCGACCTGGCCGAGCGCCACCCGGCCGTCCGGCTGGACACCACCATCGCGTTCACCGACTTCGCCGAGGCCGACGTCCCGTTCCCGCGCGGGGAGCTGCCGCGCCTGCGCGGGCTCCGGGAGCGCGTCCTGCTCGGCAGCGACTTCCCCAACATCCCGTACCGGTACGTGCACCAGCTGGAGGCGCTGGCCGGGCTGGGGCTGGGGGAGGAGTGGCTGCGGGCGGTCTGCCACGACAACGCGGCCGCCCTCTTCGGCATCAAGCCCGAGGGCTGATCACCGTACCGTCCGCAGCAGTTCCAGCGCCCGGGCGTGCAGCCCGGGCGCGGCGGCGAGGAAGCCGTCGGAGCCGGTCGTCCAGGCCGACCCGGCGGCGTCCGTCACCGCGGCGCCCGCCTCGCGCGCGATCAGCGCGCCGGGCAGCAGGTTGCCCGCGTCGAGGCCGTATTCCCAGAACAGCGCCAGGTGGCCGGAGCCGACCTGGGCCACCTGGAGCGCGGTGGGGCCGAGGTTGCGCACGGCCAGGACGGCACCTGCCATCGCGGACAGCGACTCGCCCGCCCGGCGCAGCGCCACCGGGTCGGCGGCCACCCGGGGCGGCTGGCTGGTGGCGGCGACGGTGACGGCCAACTCCCGTTCCAGGGGCGCGATCGGCCGTCCGTCCAGCTCGGCGCCGCCGCCGAGCACCGCCCGGTAGGTGCGGCCGTCCTGTTCCGGGGCGTGCACCACGGCCAGCACCGCCGCGCCGTCCCGGACCAGCGTGGCGGTCACCGCCCAGTGCGGCTGCCCGAGCAGGTACTGCACCGCGCCGTCGGTCGCGTCGCACAGCCACCACTCGCCCTCGGTGGGCACCGACCCGTCCAGTTCCTCGGGCGCCCAGCCGGCCTGCGGGTGCAGCGCCGTCAGCCGCTCCCGCAGTGCGGCGGCGGCCGGGCCGTCCAGCTCGGCGAAGCGGGCCGCGGCCTCCTCGGCGGTCCGGGCGGTGACCGGGTCGGCGGACCGGCGTGCGGCCAGCCCCGCACCGACCTCCCGTACCGCGGCCTCCACACCCTCCGCAAGCGTCCACAGTTCGTTCGTCACGGTGACTCCTCCTCGATTCCTCACCCCGGGCCGGAGCCCCCGACCGGAGCCCCGGGCCGACGCCCGACCGGAGCCCCGGGTCGGAGCTTCCGGCCGGGGCTCGGGGCCGGTGTGCTCCGGCCGCCCGGGACAAGGAGTACCGTCAGGGCTGCCGAACAGGACGCAGAAGCCGCCGAGAGTGACGGGGATCGGACACCATGGACCTCTCCACCGCCGATCCGGACAGCGTGCTGGACGTCCTCGACCGCCGCCTGGTGTGCGCCCTCCAGGTGGACGGACGGGCCGAGCCCGGCCGGATCGCCGAGGTCCTGGGCGTGTCCGCGCGGACGGTCACCCGCCGGCTGGGCCGGATGCGGCAGGCCGGGGTGCTGCGGGTGGTCCGGCTGCCGGACGTCGAGGACGCGGCCGTGGGCGCGCTGCTGCTGCGGGTCCGGGTGCTGAGCGGCCGGGTGGACGCCATCGCCCAGGCCCTCGCCGACCGCCCCGACGTCCCGTTCGTCGACGTGATGCTCGGCGGCCACGAGGTCGGCGCCGTGATGCTCACCGACGCCGGTTCCCGCGACCGGCTGCTGTACGGGCAGCTGCCCGCGACCGGCGCCGTCACCGAGACCACCACCCACGCGGTGCTGCACGCCTTCGCCGACGCCGGGCAGTGGCAGGCCGGGCATCTGACCGAGGAGGAGGCCGAGGCGCTCGCCCGGCCCGCCGTCCCGCGCCCCGCCGCACCCCCGCCGCTGGACGGCCTCGACCGCGCGCTGCTGGAGCGGCTGGGTGAGGACGCCCGGCAGTCCCACGCCGTGCTGGCCGCGGCCGTCGGCGCGCCCGAGTCCACGGTGCGCCGCCGGCTGCACCGGCTCGACGGGGCGGGGCTGCTGCGCACCCACGCCACCGTGGACCCGCGGCTGCTCGGCATGGCCGTGGACGCCAACCTCTGGCTGGACGTGCCGCCCGGCCGGATCGCCGAGGTCGGGGCGGCGCTGGCCCGTCACCCGCAGGTGCACGGGGTGTTCGCCACCAGCGGTCCGGCCAACCTGCTGGCCACGGTGTTCTGCCCGGACCACGGCGAGCTGTACCGCTTCCTCACCGACACCCTCGGTCCGCTCGGCGTCGCCCGCGCCGAGACCACCATCACCGCCCGCGCGGTGAAGCGGGCGGGCGTGCTGCTCCGGCAGCCGCCCCGGAGGCCGTAGGGCGTGTCTGACAATTCCCGCCGGGCACCCGACGGCCGTTACCTGCGGGGTAATCGACGCCCGCCGCCGCACCGGGCAGGGTGGTGGCACCCGGTGCGGCCGCCACGGTCCCGGGCTCCCACCCCCGACAGGAGGCGATCCGCCGTGTCCGCCCACGTGAACACCCTCACCCCCGCCAGGCCCGGTTCCGTCTTCTCGCCCCGGACGGTGCGCGGCGCCCTCGCCCTGGACGCCCTGGTCACCGGCGGCAACGGCCTGGCCTACCTGGTCCTCTCCGGCCCGCTCGGCGAACTGCTCGGCGCCGGCCGCACCACCCTGGTCGATGTCGGGCTGCTGCTCCTCGGCTACGCGCTCGCGGTCGGTGCGCTGGCCGCCCGCCGGCGGCCGCCGGTGCTCGGGGTGCGGACCGTGATCGACGTCAACCTCGCCTGGGTGGTGCTCAGCCTGGTCGCGATGGCGGTGTGGTTGGAGCCGACCACCGCCGGGTCCGTCTGGATCCCGGCGCAGGCCGTGGTGGTGGCCCTGTTCGCCGTCCTCCAGTTCACCGCCCTGCGGCGAGAGGCCCGCGAGCGGGCCTAGCGTTCGGGCCCGACGACTAGCGTTCGGGCCCGACGACTAGCGTTCGGGCCCGACGGCGGCCTGCAGGAACCGTGCCGTCTCCGTGTCGGCGGGGAGGAAGGTCTCCATGGCCAACTCGGAGACGGTGACGTCCACCGGCGTGTTGAAGGTCGCGATGGTGGAGAGGAAGGAGAGCACCCGTCCCTCGTGCCGGATCCGCATCGGCAGCGCGAACGGGAACCCGTCGACGGCCGGTCCGCCCGTGACGGGTCCGCCCGCGGCCGGACCGTTCCCGGCCGAGCCGTTCCCGTCCGGTCCACCCGCCGGGTCCTCGGCGGGCGGTTCGGGGTAGCCGCGGACCTCCTCGTACAGCCGGCGCAGCGGCTCGGCGCGGACCAGCTCCAGCTGCCGTTCCATCCGCTCCAGCAGGTGCTGCCGCCACTGCCGCAGGTTGACGATGCGCGGAGCCAGCCCGTCGGGGTGCAGGGTGACGCGGATCGCGTTGAACGGCGGTTCCAGCAGGTGAGGGGCGACGCCGTTGATGAGCAGCCCGAGCGAGCGGTTGGCCGCCAGCACCCGGAAGGACCCGTCGACCACGACCGCCGGGTACGGGTCGTGGGCGGCCAGCAGCCGTTCCAGTCCGCCGCGCAGCGCGGCCATCGACGGGTCGTCCAGCGGTGTCTCGCGGTAGTGCGGGGCGTAACCGGCCGCCAGCAGCAGGGTGTTGCGCTCGCGCACCGGGACGTCCAGCTGCTCGGCCAGTCGCAGCACCAGCTCCCGGCTCGGCCGGGAGCGGCCGTTCTCGACGAAGCTGAGGTGGCGGGCCGAGGAGTCCGCCCGCAGTGCCAGTTGCAGCTGGCTGAGCTGCCGTCGTTCCCGCCAGCCGCGCAGCAGCGGGCCGACACCGGTTCCCGTCGGGCTGCCCATGCCCGCCATGATCGTCATGGCCCAGGACGGTACTCGAACGGGCCCGGTCGGCGGGAGGGGGCGCGACGGTCGGGAGGGCGCGGCGGGAGCAGGGGACCGGAGAACTCAGGGGAAGCCGGGAGGAACCGGGAGGGGCCGGGAGAGCGGGAGGGGCCGGGGGAGCAGGGTCTCAGACGCCGGTGCTCGACCCCGGGCGGATGACCATGAGCACCACGACCACGGCCCACAGCAGGTTGAACACCCCGGCGGTCATCGGCAGCATCTTCAGGCCGCCGACGGCCTTGGTGTGCTGCTCGTCCGACGGGTCGAGTTCGAGCGCGTCCACCGCGGCCTGCTGGCCGGGCAGCACGAAGAGCAGCAGGGCGAGCGCGGCGATCGCGGTCAGCACCATCGAGACGATCACCCAGGACTGCCCGAGCACGTCCATCACCTGGGCCAGGCCGATGCCCAGCACCGGCACCGCGACCCCGAGCAGCGCGTAGACCTGGGTGATCCGGTGCAGCACGCGCAGTACGCCGGCGTCGGAGGCCCGGTCCGGGCCTCCGGCCAGCGCGGCCTTCGCCCGGCGCGGGAACATGCTGACGGCCACCGCGACCGGGCCTATGAACAGGACCGACACGAGGACGTGCAGGCTCAGCAGGAACTTGGCCATGGCGGGGCACCCTTTGGATCCGGTGGGCAGCTGGTGGGCGGGCACCCGCGTTCGGCGTGCCCACGACCAGGCACGCTAACACCGCTTATTTCCCGGCCCACCGCGCGGGTGGGCGCCGGGGAGCCCGCTCCGGCCCGGTACTCGGCCCGGCGCCCGTCCCGTCCCGGCCCTGAGCCGGCTCCGGCCCGGCGCCGAGCCCCCTCCGGCCCGGCCGTTCAGCCCGCCGCCATGAGCTCCACGATCCGGGGCGGGGCCGTGCTGACGGCGCCCACGGCGGCGGCGTGCTCCGGGTCGGTCCAGTCGAGCAGGTGCAGGTCCTCCCACCGGCTGCGCAGCGGCGGGCCCGGCGGGACGGACAGCGGCAGGGCGGAGAGGTCGACCCGGCCGAGGGTGTCCAGGGTGGCCCGTCCGATCTTGATCAGCGATTCCTTGCGCACCCAGAGCCGAAGGAAGGCCTGCTCCGGCTCCGGGTCGGCCTCGACCAGGGCGAGCTCGGCCGGGGCCAGCACCCGGCGGGCGACCGAACGCAGCGAGCCGCCCCGGTCGGACAGCTCGACGTCGACCCCGACCGGCTGGAACCCGGCGCCGGCGGCGACCACGCCCCGGGTGTGCGACAGGCTGACGTGCACCCCGGGGTGGTCCGGCAGGTAGGGCTTGCCGTGGTCGGCGAGCCCGCAGTCCGGGCACTGCTGGGCGAGGACGAGGCCGGCCACCGGTACGTCGAGCAGCCGGGCGGCGCAGAGCCGGACCAGCAGGTGCCCGGCGGTGAAGTCGATCCGACCGGACTCGTGCCGGAAGCGCGCGGCGCGTTCCCGCTCCATGGCGGTCAGCAGGTGCTCGCCCGCCTCGGGGTGCCGCAGTACGGCGTCGGCGGACGCGACGGAGACGAGCGGCGCGCTCTGTTCCTGGGCCTCGGTGGTCATGCCTCCCAACCTAGGCCCTTGCCGCCGGTCGGCGCCCGCCCTGGGGATCCCTGCTCCGTACGTATGAGTTTCGGATCCGATCTGAGGGTCTGTAGGCTGCGATAAGTCCGTTTTGGTATTGGATATCCCGGATCTATGGGATCGCCAGCAGATCGTATGGAACGTGGCGGGTCATCCGGTCTCGCCCTTTTCTCGTGCACGGAGGAATTGTCGATGGATCAGGCCACCGGTTCGCCGGATCACAGAACGACCACCGTGAGAACCCCGGCGACGCGCGGGCGCCGGGCCGTCAGGATCGCGGTGGCGACCGCCGTCACCGCGCTGCCGCTGGCCGCGGTGCTGACGGTCGGTTCGGCCGCTCCGCTGGCTCCGCCGCTGGGCGCCTGCACGGGACCCGACTGCCCCGCCACCTGGCCGCCGCCCAACAACGGCGACTTCACCGGCCGCGACTCCACCATCAACGTCTTCACCGGTGGCAACTACACCGTGAACGGCCGGGCCGCGGAGGCCGAGGGCAAGATCGTCGCGCTGGGGAACCTGACCGTCGACAAGAACGGCGGCGGCATCTACAACATGGGCGTCGTCGGTGTCGGTTCGCGCGTGGTGCCGCCGAACGGCAGCGACTTCGTGACCACCGGCGGCAACGTCGACGTGGTGACCGGCAACGCGATCCTGATCGGCGGCAGTGACTCGCACGGGCCGGCCTTCGGCAACCTGCGGCACGCGGGCTCCGTCACCGGCACCGTGAACATCGACCCCACCGGCGAGTCGATCCAGGACCCGAACGCCGCCGCGCCGTACCAGACGGTGCTGACCCAGATCGAGGAGGTCTCCGACTGCGTCGGCCGGGCCACCGCGACCGGCACCGTCGACATCTCCTCCAGTCAGGCGACCTTCACCGGTGACGGGACCAGCATGAAGCAGGTCTTCAACGTCACCCAGAACCTCGCTTCGCCGTCCGGCGGGCAGATCGGCCTGGTCTTCAACAACATCCCGGCCGGCGCCACCGTCGTGGTGAACATGCTCGGGGACAGCCCGATCATCAACACCTACACCGGCACCGGGCTGGCCGGCGACCAGACCACCGACATGCGCTCGAAGCTCATGTACAACTTCCCGACCGCGACCTCGGCACAGATCCTCGGCAGCGCCCAGTTCCAGGGCTCGGTCATGGCCGGCAACCCCGGCGGCACCACGACCATCGCCCAGCCGGGCATGAACGGCCGGGTGTACCTCGCGGGCAACCTGATCCACACCGGCACCGGCGGCTACGAGATCCACAGCTACCCGTTCGACGGTGACCTGCCGGACTGCGTCGTGACGCCCAGCCCGTCGCCGACCTCACCGACGCCTTCGCCCTCGCCTACCTCGCCGTCGCCGACATCTCCGAGCCCGACGTCGCCGTCGCCGACCTCACCGTCCCCCACGTCGCCGTCGCCGACCTCTCCGACCCCGACGTCCCCGTCGCCGACCTCTCCGACCCCGACGTCCCCGTCGCCGACCTCGCCCGCGCCGACCTCGCCGTCGGCCAGTGCGACGACGTCGAGTGCCGGTCCGGCCCCGACCAGCCACCGTCCGACCGGGCAGCCGACCAGCCACCACCCCGGTGGCGGCGGTGAGTTGCCCTCCACCGGCGCGGGCAACGCCCCGGTGGTCTTCGGCGTGGCGGGCGTCGGCCTGCTCGGTCTCGGCGGCCTGGCCGTGCTGGCCGCCCGTCGTCGTCGTGGCCGCCACGGCTGACGGTCCGTACGACTGAGGAGCTGAGGAGCCGAACAGCCGAACAGTCGAACAGCGGCGCAGGCCGCCCGGGT
>NZ_JBHXEM010000115.1:0-28051 GCF_042724755.1 Kitasatospora sp. NPDC127067
GGATTACTGCTGGTCATCAGGGGTGGAACTCCTACTCGGGCCCCCTCAGGCTAACCCGACAAAGCGGGATGTCTCACCCAAGGCTGACAGAGAGGTCTTGGGCACTGCTGTCCTGCGCGACGACAGTTGGGCGGCTCGGACGGGTCACTTGTACAAGGCACGCAGCGTTCCGTGGATGAACGACGCGAAGGAGGCCGCGCCTTCGTGCACTCCGTCGTGGCCCTCGGCGACCTCGTAGGTCTTCCCGCCCTTCTCCGCCGGGCCGATGAAGGAGTAGATGTACCCCTGATGGGCCATGAACACGACGCAGCCGTCGAGCGACTGCCCGGGAGCCGACTCCTCCAGGATCTCCCGGGCGTGATCCTTGATCCCCAGGATCTCCGGGAACGCGTACGTCTCCCCCCGCAGCGCGGAGAACCCGCCGCCGCCGGCGAGTGCCAGGAACTCCCGGTAGTCCTCGGGGAGGGCGACTCCCTGATCCTCCTCGATCAGCGAGATCTGCTCCGGGGTCAGGCCGACCGCCCCCTTCAGTGATTCGGGGAACGCACTCAGAATCCCTGCCGTCACACCCATGTGCCCCGCACCTCAGAACGTCGTGGAACCGCCCCCGAACAGGACCATGATCCCGCAACGACGTCCCGGTCAGCCCCGGCGGACGGCCTGGCGGGTGCGGCGGGCGAGGCGGTGGGCGCGCTGGACGGCGACGAAGGCGGGCATGGAGTCGGCCTGGGTGAGGCGGTACTTGAGGCGGAGCTGGGGGCTGAGGCCGCTCTGCGCCTCGGGGCCGATGGCCCGCAGGAGGCGGGTGACGTGCTGCTGGTAGGCGGCGCGGTAGGCGCGGTCGCCGTCCGGGACGGTCCAGAAGAACATCGGGATCTCCTCGACCAGGCAGTTGCGGTCGTAGGCGCGCAGGTGCTCGGCGAAGACCGGTTCGGGGCGGGCGAGCAGCCATTCGCGGACGAGTTCCATCGAGCGGACGCGGTCGACCAGGCCGCGCGGGTCGGTCTTCTTCTGGGTGATGGAGAGGTCGCCGTCCTCGCGCACCCGCCAGTGGTAGATCGGGTCGGCGAGCACGTCGACGCGTTCGGCGAGGAAGTGGTGGGGCACGCTGACCGGGGCGTCCTCGTACAGGATGCCCTCGGGGTAGAGCAGGCCGGCGCCGTCGAAGAAGGTGCGCCGGTAGACCTTGTTCCAGGCGGTGCGGTCGGTGACGAGCGCGGGCAGTTCGCCGACGTGGGTGCGCAGCCGGGTCTCGCGGAACGGGCGGCGGTGGCCGTGCGAGGGGCTGAGGCCGGTGGTGCGCAGGCGCAGCGCGTTGCCGGCGGCGAAGTCGGAGCCGGTCTCGTCGAGGGTGCCGATCATCAGCTGGTAGGCGTGCGGCGGCAGGGTGTCGTCGCTGTCGACGAAGGCCAGGTACTCGGTGCCGGGGGTGAGGTGGCGCCAGCCGGTGTTGCGGGCGGCGCCGAGGCCCTGGTTCCGCTGCTGGACCAGTCGGAAGCGCGGGTCCCGTTCGGCGTACTCCTTGGCGATGGCGGGGCCGTCGTCGGTCGAGCCGTCGTCGACCAGGACGCACTCGAAGTCCTCGAACGTCTGGGCCGCGATCGAGTCCAGGCACTCCCCGAGGTAGCGCTCGACGTTGTAGATCGGGACGACGAGGGAGAGACGGGGGGCCATCGCACGGCCTTTCGCTCAGGAGCGGACGGGCCGGGCGGCCGTCGACCGCCGGTCACCGACAGTGGCCCGAGCATACGGACCGTATGCGACCCGTGGGCGAACGCCGGGTTGAATCGAGCGAGCGGATCGGTGCATCCATCGGTCCGTCGGCCGTGTCCCACGGCAACCCGCCCGGACGGGCGGCCCCTTGGGGCGCAAGGGGAAGGCCCCGGACCGCCCGACCGGTCCGGGGCCTTCCCTCACCCGCTGCGGGTCAGGCGCTCTTGACGGCCGCGAAGCGGTCCGACACGTCCTGCCAGTTGACGACGTCCCACAGGCGGGTGACGTAGTCCGGGCGGACGTTGCGGTACTGCAGGTAGTAGGCGTGCTCCCAGGCGTCGAAGGCGAGCAGCGGGGTGGTGTTCTGGCCGACGTTGCCGTGGTGGTCGTAGACCTGCTCGACGATCAGGCGCTGACCGAGCGGCTCCCAGGACAGGATGCCCCAGCCGGAGCCCTGCACGCCGGTGGTGGCGGTGGTGAGCTGCTTCTTGAAGGCCTCGAAGCTGCCGAAGTGCTCGGTGATGGCGTCGGCCAGCTCGCCCTCGGGGCGGTCGCCGCCCTCGGGCGAGAGGTTCTGCCAGAACAGCGAGTGCAGCACGTGGCCCGACAGGTGGAACGCGAAGGTCTTCTGCAGGCCGACCAGGCCGCCGAACTGGTCCTTGTCGCGGGCCTCGGCCAGCTGGTCGAGGGTGTCGTTGGCGCCCTTGACGTACGCGGCGTGGTGCTTGGAGTGGTGCAGCTCCAGGATCTCGGCCGACATCGCCCGCTCCAGCGCGGAGTAGTCGTACGGCAGGTCGGGAAGCGTGTAGGTGCCCATCAGGACACGGCCCCTTTCGGCGGGTTGAACGGTGGTGATCGTGCCGGGTCAACACTATTGCGTATCAGTTGCAAGAACGAAGCATGGGCTCCTGCTTATTCCTCACACGCCGTCGGGCACAATGGCCGCCGTTCGGCGCGCCGGCCGGAAAGGGGTGGGCGACCGCGGCGGGGCGGCGGCACCGGGCCCCCGGCGGGTGATGCGGGCCTGACGCCCGTACGGTCCCCGGCCCGCGCGTGACTCCCGGTCGGGTCCGGAACCTCCACGGACCCGGCACGCGGGGCGGACCTGACAACGTTTCGGTCTCGCCGCCCGGCAATCCTTTCCCGGGGCTTCCCTCCGCGTTCTCCGTTGTGCCATTTTACATGTCACACAGCAAGGCCCGTGCGCCCCACGCAGCACGGCTCCCCCACCCTCAACGGCCCCGGAGGCCCCCACAGATGCGTCCCTCCTCGATAGCGAAGGACGCCGCGCGCAGACTGCCCGCGCTCGGCACCGCGCTCCTCCTCTCGCTCGGCCTGTTCGCACCGGCCGCCCAGGCCGCCGGCACCCCCGGCTCCGCACCGGCCGGGAGCCCGGCCGCCCCGGCCGCACCCGCCGCCTCGACCGGGAAGGCCGCGCCGCGCACGATCCCCGTGCCCAAGTCCCCGGACACCCCCGAGGACGCCCGCCCGCTCGCCTCGGACCCGCGGGCCAAGGCCACCGCCCCGACGGCGGGCAGCTCCGTCGGCGCCGCCAAGTCGGCCCGGCAGTTCTCGGCCGCGGCCGCCTGCGACGTCTCCGCCTTCACCGGCAAGTCCGGTGCCGCGCTGGTCCAGCAGGTCAAGTCGTCCGGCCTCGACTGCGTCAACACGCTGTTCCAGCTGGCCGGCAACGACGCCAAGGGCGCCTTCAACGAGGCCCAGATGGTCACCGTCGCCAACGCCCTGCGCGACACCGCCGCCACCTACCCCGGCAACAACTCCACCTCCGCCGGGCAGCTGGTGCTCTTCCTGCGCGCCGGCTACTACGTGCAGTGGAACAACAAGGACGTCGTGGGCCCGTACGGCGACGGCCTCAAGAGCGCCATCCGCGGCGCGCTCGACGCCTTCTACGCCGCCCCGCACAGCAAGGACGTCACCGACGCCAACGGCGACACCCTCGCCGAGGCCGTCACCCTGATCGACAGCGCCCAGGAGAACGCCCGCTACACCGGCGTCGTCAAGCGGCTGCTGAACGACTACACCGGCAGCTGGCCCGCGGCGATGACCACCGCCGTCGCCAACACCGAGACCGTCATCGAGCGCGGCTTCGACCTGCCGGAGTTCGTCGCCGCCCTCCAGGCCGACCCGTCCTTCGCCACCACCGCGGCGTCCTTCGTCACCCGCAACAGCAGCCTGATCAACGGCGGCGACCTGGTCACCAAGATCGGCATCCAGCTCGGCAACCTGGTGGCCAACGACGCGCTGCGCGCCCAGGGCCGGCCGATCCTCAAGGACCTGATCAACCGCTACCCGCTGGTCGGCAACACCGGTCCGCTCACCATGAACCTGCTCTGGTTCGCGGAGAAGAAGGACGTGGGCAACTGTTCCCTCTACGGCACCTGTGACGTCCCGGCCAAGCTGGTCCCGCTGGTCCTCACCGTCGACCACACCTGCAACGCCAACCTGCGCATCCGCGCCCAGGACATGACCGCGCAGCAGCTCGCCGACACCTGCACCAGCCTGATCAACCAGGACGCGTTCTTCCACAAGGTCGTCAAGGACGGCGGCCCGGTCGCCAACGACAACAACACCAACCTCGAGGTCGTCGCCTTCGACGACTACTACAACTACAGCCTGTACGCCTGGGAGATGTACAAGATCGAGGTCGACAACGGCGGCATGTACGAGGAGGGCGACCCGGCCAAGGCCGGCAACCAGGCCCGCTTCATCGCCCACGAGGCCTCCTGGCTGCGCCCCCAGTTCCAGATCTGGAACCTCAACCACGAGTACACCCACTACCTCGACGGCCGCTACAACATGTACGGCGACTTCGAGGCCGGCATGACCACCCCGACCATCTGGTGGGTCGAGGGCCTCGCCGAGTACGTCTCCTACAGCTACCGCGGCGAGCACTACGACGCCGCGGTCGCCCAGGCCGCCAAGGGCACCTACACCCTGAGCACCCTGTTCGACAGCACCTACGACAACGCGGACTCCACCCGCGTCTACAACTGGGGCTACCTGGCCGTCCGCTACATGCTCCAGTCGCACCCGCAGGACGTCGACGCGCTGCTCGCCAAGTACCGCGCCGGCGACTGGAACGGCGCCCGCACCCTGCTGAAGACCACCATCGGCACCTCGTACGACGCCGACTTCGCCACCTGGCTCAAGCAGTGCGGCGCCGACAACTGCGGCTCGCTGCCCACCAACCAGGCCCCCCTGTGCACCGCCGCCGACACCCGGCAGTTCGACAAGAACTGCCGCCGTGACAACGTGGCCGCCACCACCGGGAACTACAGCTACAGCTTCCTGACCCTGCCGGCCGGCGTGAAGCAGCTGACCATCACCACCACCGGGGGCACCGGCAACGCCGACCTCTACTACAACGCCGGCTCCTGGGCCACCACCGGCTCCTACACGGCCAAGTCCACCACCAGCGGCAACGGTGAGACCCTGACCATCACCAACCCGCCGGCCGGTTACGTCTTCTTCAGCCTCTACGCCCAGCAGGGCTTCGGCGGCGCGACCGTCACCACGACCTACAACTGACCGACCGCGTCACAGGCGGCGTACGCACCGTACGCGCGCACCGTACGCACGGAAGGGCCCCGCGGCTTCGCGGGGCCCTTCCGCGTTCCCGTCCCCCTTCCCCTACCCCGCCCCCTCCCCCGCCGCGAATATCCAGGGGTTATAACGATTCGACCATCGAATAGATCGTCAACACCCCGTAAGAGATCGCATATTCCTCTGTCGAGGGGGTGTCCGGACGGCGAAGTTTCGGTTAGTGTCCATGAACAGATCAACCGGTTCGGCCTCCGGCAACGGAATGCCGAATAGTTCTGACGGCTCGGGTGCGGCATTCTCGCCGTACCCGCCAATCCCCGGAATGGAGAGTTAGTCATGAAGATGGTCAAGGCGCTCGTCAAGAAGTTCAAGAAGAACGACGACCTCGCGAACCACGCGTGGGTGCTGCACGTTATCTAACGTGGCCAGCCGCTGGCGGGGGCCCGGGTCGGCCGTGCCCCCGCCGGCGCCACGGCGCGTCCGGGATTCCCCCCGCGCGCCGCACCGAACGCACTACCAGCCATTTCGCATTGGAGGCCGGATTCCCGTGGAAGAAATGGCGACGGCAACCGCACGCAGCCATTCCATCGTGTTCGCCCCGAGGATTCAGGAGCTGCTGGCCAGGGACGAGAAGGTGTTCCGGATCGACCCGGCGAAGGTCGGCGTCTCGGACTCCCGGCTGATGGCCGAAATCGTCGCGGCCCGCCCCGTCCTTTCCAACGAGCGCTCGGTCTACAAGCCCGCCGCCGGCTCCGACATCCCCCACGACAGCGCGACGCGCACCATCCGCGCACTGGGGCAGGACGCCATGGCGGGCATCCGCAAGCCCCCGCCGCCGGCGCGCGGCATGTCCGGCTCCTGGCCCTACGCCGGCACCTCCTACCTGCGCCGCTGGCTGTTCTCCGCCGACCCGCTGCCGGTCTCGCTGCTGTGGAAGCGCGGCGTCACCCGCTCCGACACCCTCTCCCGGCTCGCCGACCGCGCCGTGACCCGCTGGCCCGGCTCCGCCGACCAGGACGGCCGCACCGCACTCGCCGGGCTGATCCGCGACGCCGACGACCCGCTGGAGCGCAAGCAGGCCGTCGCGATGTACCGGCGGGCGACGGCCACCCTCTGCGACGGCGTGGCCGCGCTGACCGGCAACGCCCTGTGGCTGATGGGCCCGGAACGGGAACGGCAGGAGCACCGCGCCGACCTCACCGATGTCCTCTGGGAGACGCTGCGCCTGCTGCCGCCCGCCTGGATGCTGTACCGCAACGGCGGCGCGGCGTACACCGAACTCCACCCCGAGATCCGGCCCGAGGACGACGTCGCGCTCTTCCCGCTGCTGATGCACCGCCACCCGGACTACTGGTCCGACCCGCTGGAGTTCCGCCCCGAGCGCTGGGACGGCGTCGCGGACCCGGAGAAGACGCCCGGGTTCATGCCGTTCGGCTTCGACGGCGCCCGCTGCTGGGCCAAGCACCTGATCGTGCCGCTGGCCGAGCAGCTGCTGACCGCGGCCCTGGACAACCGGCTGGTCGTCCGCAGCCCGCAGCAGGACGCGCAGGTGCCGCTGCGCTCCCTGCTCTCCGTGCGGTTCGAGGCGCGGGTCGAAGCCTGACGCCCCGGCATCCCGGCATCCCGGCATCCCGGCATCCCGGCATCCCGGCGCCACCGAACACCCCTGACACCACGGGACACACCATGGAATCGCCCACACTGGCCGACTGGGTCGGCGACGTCGACGGCTTCACCGCCCGCCAGTGGCAGCGCGAGCCCGCGCTCTTCCCCCGGAAGGCCCCGGAGACCCCGGAGGCGCCCGCCGCGCCGTTCGACCTCGACGAACTGGACGCCGCCTTCGACGGCGGGCTGCTGCGCACGCCCTACCTGGAGATGGTCCGCTCCGACAAGGTGACCATCCCGCCCGAGGCCTTCACCACCTCGCGCACCGTCAACGGCACGACGCACCACGGCTTCGCGGACCGCGCGAAGGTGCTCGCCCAGCTGCACCGCGGGGCGACACTGCTGCTGCGCTGCGTCGACCAGTGGCACCGCCCGACCGGCGAGCTGGTGGCGCGGCTGTCCGAGGAACTCGACCGGCGGGTGGAGGCCTTCTTCTTCGTCACCCCGGCCGGCGGCCAGGGCCTCGCGGTGCACCGCGACGACGCCGACGTGTTCGTCCTCCAGGCCGCCGGGCGCAAGACCTGGTACGTCCACGACGCGCCGACGGCGGCGGACTGGCGGCTCGGCGAGCTCCCGGAGGACGAGCGCTCCCCGCTGCGCCTGCACGGCGTGCTCGAACCCGGCGGCGTGCTCTACATCCCGCGCGGCTTCGCGCACCGGGCGGTCGGCGCCGGGGGGCTGTCCGCCCACCTGTCGCTGACCGTCCGCGACCTCTCCGTGCAGGACCTGCGCACCGCCCTGGAAGGGCAGTTGGCCGAGGGCCTCGACCTGCCTGCCCGTCCGCTCGGCGAGGCCGCGATCGCCGACGCCTGCGCCGCCCTGCTCGACCACGCCCGGGCGAGGCTCGACGCGCTCGGGCCGGCGGACCTCCTGCGCGCCGCCCGCGCCGCCCGGACCGGCACCACCCAGGCACCGGCGGCACCGGCCGAGACCGCGGAGACCCTTGCTGCGGCCGCCCGCACCTGGGAGTCCGGCGCACCCGCCGACGGACGCACCGGACTCGCCGCCGTCGGCCGCACCTGGCGCCGGCTGCGCGGCGCCGCCGAGTAGCCCACGGCGGCGACGACGACCGCCCGGCGCACGGAATCCACCTCGACGATCCGACTGTCCGTCAGGAGTGGTCGGACCGGCCGAGGTTCGACCCGGCCCGGACCCGCACCCAACGACCGTTTCCCTTTTGCGGAGGGCGCTGGGGCAGACTGCCCACCATGCGATCAGATGATCAGAGAGGCACCCTGCCCAAGCCCGTCCTGCCGGACCTCGCCGCCGCCCGCGCGATCGGCCCCGAGGCCGCCACGGAGGCCCGCTGGGAGGGGCTCGTCCTGCGGTGGGAATGGCTCCAGCACGACATCGGGCACGGCCCCGGAAGCTGCAACGACGGCCTGGTGCGCCTGCTGAAGGCCGCCCGCGCGGAGCCCCGGCTGCGCCGGCTCTTCCCCTGGACCAGCCACTACAACCTGCACTTC
The DNA here is from genome assembly GCF_042724755.1 of Kitasatospora sp. NPDC127067. Lineage (NCBI taxonomy): Bacteria > Bacillati > Actinomycetota > Actinomycetes > Kitasatosporales > Streptomycetaceae > Kitasatospora > Kitasatospora sp. NPDC127067. The sequence goes on from NZ_JBHXEM010000115.1 coordinate 8,409, forward strand.
AGCCTGTCGACCTCGGTCCCGTGGGCAGCCGCGGGCGTGCCGTTCGCCGTGCCGCAGGACGGCGGCGGCTACCAGATCCACCGCCCGGGCGGCTCCGAGGTGCTCGGCACGCCCGCCACCCCGGAGGAGGCCGTCGCCCTGCTGGTCGAACACCTCCCGCCGGACCTCGGGCCGGTGTTCAACCACCCGGCGGACGGGCCGCGCTGAGGCCGCCGGGGTGGCAGCGCCCCGCACCGGGGGTCACGATGAAAGCCCGGCCACCTCCGGCCCCGGCCCGATCGGAGCACGATGAGCGACCAGCACAACGTCGTCCTGCTGACCTTCCCCGACGCCGCCGCCTGGCGCCCGGCCTTCGACGAGGCGCAGCACCTGCCGGGCCTGCGGATGGTGGCGGCGATGGAGCGCAGCGCCGACGGGCTGCTGGAGGTCACGGACACCTTCACCCGGGGCGCGGGGGTGGCCACCGTCGGCTCGGGCGTGCTGGGCGGCCTGATCGGGCTGCTCGGCGGGCCGGTCGGCGTGCTGCTGGGCTTCGCGGCCGGAGCGGCGATCGGCAACGCGGCCGAGGAGCACCAGGCGAGCGAGGGCGGCGCCGGGCTGATCCTGCTCTCGCCCCGGGTGCCGGACGGCGGGGCGCTGCTCGCGCTGGAGGTCCGGGAGTCCTCGCCCGCCCCGGCGGACGAACTGGCCGACCGGCACGGGGCCTCGGTCGAGCGGATCGACGCGCGCGAGTTCGCCGAGCAGGTCCGGGCGGCCGAGCAGAAGGCCGACGAGCGGAAGGCGGACGGCGCGGGGGCCTCCTGAGCGCACCGGCCTCGCCGTCACTCCCCCGCCGTCACACCCCCGCCCTCACCCGGCCCGCCCTCACTCCGCCCGCAGCGCGTCCACCGTGCGCGACCGCGCCGCCCGTACGGCCGGGAGCAGGGCGCCGAGCAGGGCGATCAGCACGCCGCCGAGGGCGAGCAGGACCAGCACGGGGGTGCCGAACACGTCCAGCGCGGAGGCCGGGAAGGTCAGCCCGGCGCTGCGGCCCATCGCGGGCACCGTCAGGCCGTGCAGCAGCAGGCCCGCCGGCAGTCCGACCGCGCCGCCGACGGCCCCGACCGGCACCACCGAGGCGAGGACGACGCCCACGGTCTGCGCCGGGGTCATGCCGAGCGCCTTGGTGACGCCCGTGTCGCGGGTGCGCTCGCGGATCTCCAGGACGACGGTGTTGAACACCCCGAGCCCGGCGACCACGAGCAGCAGCGCGGTCAGGGTGGCGGTGAGCGAGTTCAGTGCGGCGATCGAGCCGCTGGAGCCGTGCGGCCCGCCGGTGTCCGCGGTCATGTGCTCCGGGGCGAGCGCGGCGCCGAGTGCGGTGGCGTAGGCGGTCCGGTCGGTGCCGGGCTTCAGTTTGACGGCCCAGAAGTCCGGTGTGGGGGCCGTGCCGGGCGGGTAGCTGGCGGCGTCGGTGAACAGCTCGTTGGTCTGCACGTGCGGGTCGAAGACCTCGCCGACGATCCGGACGGTGACCGTCCGGCCGTGGCTCGTGAAGGTCACCCGGTCGCCGAGCCCGACGGAGGCCTCGGCCAGGAAGGTGGCCGGGGCGACGGCCTCGCCCGGGCCCCGGTACCAGCGCCCGGTGACCATCCGGTAGCCCGCCCAGGAGGAGTCGCCGTCGAAGGCGGTCACCGTGGTGCTGCCGGCCACCCCGGGGACGGTGACGTCCTCGGTGCCGTTGCCGAAGTACGCGGCGGTGCCCGGCCGGGCGTACAGCGCCGCGGTGACGACGGCCCGGTCGGCCGGGACCGGCCTGCCCGCCGGAACCGCCCCGGGCGGGCCGTCCGGGCGCGTCGGGTGCACCACGAGGTCCCCGGCGTCCCGTGTCTTCGCCTGCTGCACCCAGCCCATCGTCCCGCCCATGCCCACCGCGAAGACGGCCGCCGCCGTGCCGAACAGCACCGCCGCGAGCATCCCGGCCGCGCGGGCCGGGCGGGCGAAGGGCTGGGCGAGGCCGAGGGTCAGCGGGCGGGGCAGCGGCAGCCGGGCGGCCAGTGCGGCGGCCCGGGTGGCGAACGCGTCCCGCCGGGTGCCGCCCGCCGTACGGCCGACGGCGAGCGCGTCCACCGTGCGCAGCCGTCCGGCCCGGGCCGCGGCGGCCCAGGCGACCAGGGCGACGGCGGCCAGGGTGCCGCCCGCGACGGCGGCGTCCACCCAGGGGGAGAGGCCCGAGGCGGTGGTGCCGTAGAGCGATCCGGTGGTGGCGAGCACCGGGACGGTCAGGGCGTTGCCCGCGACCACCCCGAGCAGGGTGCCGGCGCCGGCCGGGATCAGCGCCTGGGCGACGTACGCGCGCACCACCTGGGCGGGGGTGCAGCCGAGCGCCTTGAGCACGCCGATCCGCCGGGTGGCGGTACCGACGGCGCCGGCCACCACATTGCCCGCGACGAGGACCGACATGGCCGTCCCGAGCAGGCCGAAGGCGACCATGAAGGGCAGGAACAGGGCGGTGTTGCGGTCCGAGCCCTGCTTGGCGGTGAGCCAGGACTGCGCACCGGTGAGCGCCCCGCCGGGGGCGGCCGCGGCGACGGCGGCCCGGTCGGCGGCCATGGCGTCGGCGCTGCCGGTGTCCGTGAAGCGGTAGAGCATCTCGTAGCCGGGGGTGCTGCCGGGTGCGGTGAGGGCGGCGATGCCGTCCGGGGTCACCCAGGCGTCCGAGGTCCGGCTTACGGAACGGGCGAAGCCGACGACCCTGAGGGTGGGCGCGCCCGGCAGGCCGGGCAGCCGCAGGGTGCCGCCCGGTTGCCGGGGCTTGTCGCCGTACCCGGCCTCGATCACCACCTCGCCCGGCTGCTGCGGCCAACTCCCTTGGAGCAGAGTGACGTCGTCGACGCCGACGGTGGCCGCGGCGCGGCCGGTGACGGTCATCGGCGCCATCGTGATCCCGGGCGGCAGGTCCGTACCGGAGCCGGGCTCGGGGTCGACGGTGACGGTGCGGTACGGCCCGGCGGCGGCCGTCACCCCGGGGGCGTGCGCGGTGGCGGCGAGCTGGTCGGCGCTCGCCCGGGCGCCGTCGAAGCGCGCGGTGAGGTGGGCGCCGTGCTGGCCGTCGAAGGCCTGCTCGAAGGGGGCCCGGGAGGCGACCAGCAGCGAGCCGCCGAGGACGGAGCAGCTGGTGGCCACCAGCGCGGCCAGTCCGACGGCGACGGACTGCGTCCGGCGCCTGCGCACACCGGCCCGGACGACCCTGCCGAGCGCGGTCATGACGCCACCGCCGGAGCCGAAGCCGAGTCCGCCTCGACCCGGCCGTCCCGCATCCGGACCGTCCGGGTGGCGCAGTCCTCGGCCAGGGCCAGGTCGTGGGTGACGAGCAGGACGGTCTGCCCGTCCTCGTGCAGGTCGCGGAACAGCTCCTTGACGTCCTCGCCGGCGGCCGAGTCCAGCGCGCCGGTCGGCTCGTCCGCCAGCAGCAGGGCCGGCCGGTTCATCAGCGCCCTCGCCACCGCGACGCGTTGGCGCTCGCCGCCGGAGAGCCGGCCCGGGTGGGCGCGGGTGTGCCGGTCGATGCCGAGCGCCTCCAGCAGTTCGGCCGCCCGGCGCCGGGCCTCGGCGCGCGGGACGCCGGCCAGTTCGCCGGCCAGCACCACGTTGTCGGCCACGGTGAGGTCGTCCAGCAGGTTGAAGAACTGGAAGACCATGCCGATCGCGCCGCGCCGGTAGCGGGCCGAGGCCGCCTCGCCCAGCCGGTCCACCCGCACCCCGGCCACGGTGACCGTCCCGGCGCTGGGCCGGTCCAGCCCGGCGACCAGGTTCAGCAGGGTGGACTTCCCGCTGCCGGACGGGCCGAGCACGGCCACCGACTCCCCCGCCCGCACGCTCAGCGTGACGTCGTCCAGGGCCGCCCGGGCGCCCTCGTAGTGGCGGCTCACGCCGCTCAGTTCGATCACCGGATCGCTGCTCATGTCCCCGCTCCTGGTCGCTTCCCGTCTGGTGCCGCGACGAAGGTACGGACGGGCGGCGCGGGTCCGCGTCCGCCGACCGCCGCAGGTTCCGTACCGCGTCGGGTGGACGGCCGCCGGTGTCATGCCTCCGATGTAGTCGTGGGGAGTACCGGCCACCCCCCGGGCCGCGGGGCTGTCCCGCGGGGCCCGTGGCCCCCACAATGTCCCGGTGATCAACCATCCGACGGTGCGCCGGCTGCGCGCGGCGGTCCGCCCGGCCGACGGCCCGGGCACCGCGCCGCCGCCCCGGCCGACCCGGCGCGGCCAGGCCTTCGACGTGGCCCTGGCCCTCTTCCTCGCCTTCACCGGCGGGCGCTACGCGACCATCGCGGGCGGCCCGCACGGGACGGCGCCGTCCTGGCTGCTGCTGCTGGTGCCGCTCGTCCCGCTGCCGCTGGTCCTGCGCCGCCGCTACCCGCTGGCGGTGCTGTGGACGGTGCTGCCGGCCGCGCTGCTGGTCCGGCACCAGTCGCAGGACATCGCGTACTCGGCGGGCGTGGCGGTGGTCGTCGCCGCGTACAGCGCCGCCGCGTACGGGCGCCGCCCCCGGACCCTGCTGCTCGGCCTGCCGGCCGCCACCGCCGCCCTGGTGGTGCTCTTCTCCGCGGCCAAACTGCCGCACTTCCCCAACGGGGTGATCGCCGTCCTGCTCCTGGTGCCGGTGTTCGCGGTCGCGTACGAACTGCGGATGTGGCGCCGCCGGGTGGAGGAGGGGCGGGAGCGGCTCTCCGCCCTGGAACGCGAGCAGCTGGCCGCGCTGCAGCGCGCGGTGGAGCTCGAACGGGCCAGGATCGCCCGGGAGTTGCACGATGTCGTCACCCACAACGTGAGCATGATGACGATCCAGGCCGGGGCGGCCCGCAAGATCCTGGACACCGCGCCGGAGAGGGCCCGCGAGGCGATGCTCGCGGTGGAGTCCGGCGGCCGCGCGGCGATGACCGAACTCCGGCACGTGATGGGCCTGTTGACCATCGACTCGGAGAGCGCCGACAACCCGGCCGCCGGGGCCGGCCTCAGCCCGCAGCCGGGCCTCGGCCGGCTGGAGACGCTGGTCCACGGCGTCCGGCAGGCCGGCCTGCCGGTCGAGCTGACCGTCCGCGGCGAGCGCCGCGCCGTCCCGCCCGGGGTCGAGCTGGCCGCCTACCGGGTCGTCCAGGAGGCGCTCACCAACACCGTCAAGCACGCGGGCGGCGCCCACGCCGCGGTGACCGTCGAGTACGCCCCGGACCGGCTGCTGGTGGAGGTCACCGACACCGGGGGCCGTCCCACCGGCGCCGCCGCCACCGGCAACGGACGCGGCCTGCTCGGCCTGCGCGAACGCCTCGCCGTCTACGGCGGCACCCTGCACACCGACCCCCGGCCGCGCGGCGGCTACCGCGTCAAGGCCCTGATTCCCCTGGAGAGTTCATGACCGAGCAGCCGCTGCGGGTGGTGGTCGCCGATGACCAGGCCCTGGTCCGCACCGGGTTCCGGCTGATCCTGGAATCGGAGGGCATCGAGGTGGTGGCCGAGGCCGAGGACGGCGAGCGGGCCGTCGCCGCCGTCCGCCGCTGCCGGCCGGACGTGGTGCTGATGGACATCCGGATGCCCGGCCTGGACGGGCTGGAGGCCGCCCGCCGGATCCTGGCGGACGACGCGCAGGAGCCGCCGCGGATCATCATGCTGACCACCTTCGACCTCGACCACTACGTCTACGCGGCGATGGCCGCCGGGGCCAGCGGCTTCCTGCTGAAGGACGTCACCCCGGAGCACCTGGCGGCCGCCGTCCGGCTGGTCCGCACCGGGGACGCGCTGCTCGCCCCGGCGATCACCCGCCGTCTGGTCGAGCGCTTCGCCCGCCCGGAGAGCCCGGCCGGCCCCGCCGCCGCCCCGCACCGGGAGCTGGGCACGCTCACCCCGCGCGAGCTGGAGGTGACGGGGCTGCTCGCCCGCGGCCTCAGCAACGCCGAACTCGCCGCCCGGCTGGGGCTGTCCGAGGCGACGGTGAAGACGCACGTGGCCCGGATCCTCGGCAAGCTGGGCCTGCGGGACCGGGCCCAGGTGGTGGTCGCGGCGTACGAGACCGGGCTGGTCAGCGTGGGGTCCGTCGCCGATCCGGCCGGGGGCCGGTGACGCGCGACGGGAGCCCGGGGCCTTGCCGCCCCGGGCTCCCGTCGTCAGGCGCCGCGGATCAGCGGAGGTCGAAGCGGTCCGCGTTCATGACCTTGACCCAGGCCGCGACGAAGTCCTCGACGAACTTCTCCTTGGCGTCGTCGGCCGCGTACACCTCGGCGACGGCCCGCAGTTCGGCGTTCGAGCCGAAGACCAGGTCGGCGCGGGTGCCGGTCCAGCGCACCCGGCCCGAACCGTCCCGGCCCTCGAAGGTGTGGGCGTCCTCCGAGGTGGCCTTCCATGCGGTGTCCAGGTCCAGCAGGTTGACGAAGTAGTCGTTCGTCAGCACGCCGGGGGTCGCGGTGAGCACACCGTGCGTGGACCCGCCGTGGTTGGCGCCCAGCACGCGCAGGCCACCGACCAGGACGGTCAGCTCGGGCGCGCTGACGCCCAGCAGGTTGGCCTTGTCGAGCAGCAGGTACTCGGCCGGCAGCCGGTTGCCCTTGCCGACCCAGTTGCGGAAGCCGTCCGCCTTGGGCTCCAGCGCGGCGAAGGAATCGGTGTCGGTCAGCTCCTGCGGCGCGTCCACCCGGCCGGGCGCGAACGGCACCTCGACGGCCAGCCCGGCCGCCCTGGCGGCCTGCTCGATGCCGACGCCGCCGGCCAGCACCACCAGGTCCGCGAGCGAGACCCGCTTGTCGCCGGCCTGCGCGTCGAACTCCTGCTGCACGCCTTCCAGGGCGCGCAGCACCGTGGCCAGCCGGTCGGGCTCGTTGACCTCCCAGCCGATCTGCGGCTGGAGCCGGATGCGGCCGCCGTTGGCGCCGCCGCGCTTGTCGCTGGAGCGAAAGGAGGAGGCCGCCGCCCAGGCGGTGGAGACCAGTTCGGACACCGACAGGCCGGTGGCGTTGATCCGCCGCTTGAGGTCGGCGATGTCGGCCGCGCCGATCGGCCGGTACGTGACCCCCGGCAGCGGGTCCTGCCAGAGCAGGTGCTCGCTCGGGACCTCGGGGCCGAGGTAGCGGACCACCGGGCCCATGTCGCGGTGGGTCAGCTTGTACCAGGCGCGGGCGAAGGCGTCGGCGAACGCCTCCGGGTTCTCCAGGAAGCGCCGGGAGATCGGCTCGTAGACCGGGTCGAAGCGCAGCGACAGGTCCGTGGTGAGCATGATCGGCACGTGCCGCTTGGCCGGGTCGTGGGCGTCCGGGACGGTGCCCTCGCCGCCGCCGTCCTTGGGCTTCCACTGGTGCGCGCCGGCCGGGCTCTTGGTGAGCTCCCACTCGTAGCCGAACAGCGTCTCGAAGAAGCTGTTGTCCCAGGTGATCGGGGTGGGCGTCCAGGTGCCCTCCAGACCGCTGGTGATCGCGTCGCCGCCGACGCCGGTGCCGAAGGTGCTCTTCCAACCGAGGCCCTGCTGCTCGATCGGGGCGTCCTCGGGGGCCGGGCCGACGCTGTCGGCCGGGCCGGCGCCGTGGGTCTTGCCGAAGGTGTGGCCGCCGGCGATCAGCGCGACGGTCTCCTCGTCGTCCATCGCCATCCGGTAGAAGGTCTCGCGGATGTCGCGGGCGGCGGCGATCGGGTCCGGGTTGCCGTTGGGGCCCTCGGGGTTGACGTAGATCAGGCCCATCTGGACGGCGGCCAGCGGGTTCTCCAGCTCGCGGTCGCCGGTGTAGCGCTCGTCGCCGAGCCAGGTGGTCTCCGGGCCCCAGTAGACGTCCTCGTCCGGCTCCCACTCGTCGACCCGGCCGCCGCCGAAGCCGAAGGTGGCGAAGCCCATGCCCTCCAGGGCCACGTTGCCGGACAGGATGATCAGGTCGGCCCAGGACAGGGCGCGCCCGTACTTCTTCTTCACCGGCCACAGCAGGCGGCGGGCCTTGTCGAGGCTGGCGTTGTCGGGCCAGCTGTTCAGCGGGGCGAAGCGCTGCTGGCCGCCGCCGGCGCCGCCGCGGCCGTCGCTGATCCGGTAGGTGCCGGCGCTGTGCCAGGCCATCCGGATGATGAAGGGGCCGTAGTAGCCGAAGTCGGCCGGCCACCAGTCCTTCGATGTGGAGAGGGCCTCCTGGATGTCCCGCTTGACGGCCGGGAGGTCGAGGGTCTTGAAGGCCTCGGCGTAGTCGAATCCGCCGCCGAGCGGATTGGCCACCGCCGGGTTCTTCGCGAGGATCTTCAGGTTGAGCCGTTCCGGCCACCACTGGCGGTTCCCGCCGCCCTGGGTGGGGTGCGGCGCCCGCCCGTGGTTCACCGGGCAGCCCTCCGCGTTCGCCTCTACGCCGGTTGCATCGTGGTTGTCAGACATGGGAATCCTTCCCTCACAAGGCGGATCACGGTGTCTTCATCTGCTACCTACGGCACCTACTGCTGCTGTCTGGTCCTGGCGCGCCGCGTGTTGCCACTGCTGTCACTGCCCGCCGTCGCGCACGGCAGTGACGGGAGTCACATACTGCTGCCACCCAGGCTAGCGCCGGAGCCGATCCTACGATGGACGGAATCCAAGTCAAGAAAGACACCAAAGCCATATCCGATCGGGAACCGGAAGGCACCGGAGGTGAATTGGTAAACTCCGGTCCTCCCCTTGACCTGAATAGGTGAACCGATATGAGTGACCTGCTGGAGCGGCTGCGCGGGCGCGGCTGGCGCCTCACCTCCCAGCGGCGTGTCGTGGCCGAGGTCCTGGACGGCGAGCACGTGCACCTGACCGCCGACGAGGTGCACGCCCGGGCGGCGGAGCGCCTCCCGGAGATCTCCCGGGCGACGGTCTACAACACGCTCGGTGAACTGGTCACCCTGGGCGAGGTCGTCGAGGTGGCCACCGACGGGCGCGCCAGGCGCTACGACCCGAACGCCCACCACCCCCACCAGCACCTGGTCTGCACCGGCTGCGGCGCCATCCGCGACGTCCACCCGCGGGGCAATCCGCTCTCCGACCTGCCGGTCGAGCAGCGCTTCGGATTCGCCGTGGTGCAGGCGGAGGTCACCTACCGGGGGCTGTGCCCGGACTGCGCGGGCTGACCGCCCCGGCGGCCGACCGGACGCGGGACGGTGCCCGGCGGCACGGCCCCGGGCGCCGCGGGCGCCCCTCGGGCACCGCGGGCGGGACGCGGCGGCTGCACCGGTCGACGGCCGGGATCCCGTAGGGTCGGCCAATGGCGAAGTACTTCGACGTGCATCCAGAGTCCCCCCAGCCGCGCACCATCGGCACCGTGGCCGCCGGTCTCCGGTCCGGGAACCTCATCGCGTACCCGACCGACTCCTGTTTCGCCCTGGGCTGTCGCCTGGAGAACCGCGACGGCCTCGAACGGATCCGGTCGATCCGGCGTCTCGACGACCGCCACCACTTCACGCTGATGTGCATGGACTTCGCCCAGCTGGGCCAGTTCGTCCACATCGACAACGACGTCTTCCGCGCCGTCAAGGCCTCGACGCCGGGCAGCTACACCTTCATCCTCCCCGCCACCAAGGAGGTGCCGCGCCGCCTGATGCACCCGAAGAAGAAGACGGTCGGGGTGCGGATCCCCGATCACGTCGTCACCCGGGCCCTGCTCGCCGAACTCGGTGAGCCCCTGGTCTCCAGCACCCTGCTCCTCCCCGGCGAGGACGAGCCGATGACCCAGGGGTGGGAGATCAAGGAGCGGCTCGACCACGTGCTGGACGCCGTGCTGGATTCGGGCGACTGCGGCACGGTGCCGACGACGGTCGTCGACTACTCCAGCGGCGAGCCGGAGATCGTCCGGCGCGGGGCCGGCGACCCCGCGCGCTTCGAGTGAGGGGCCGGGCACCGCGGCGGCCATGACGCCGGGGACCCTTCGGGCCCGGCTCGGGGCCGGGCCCGAAGGGTCCCCGGGAGGGAACGCCTCGGTGGAGACCGGTGTGACCGGTGTGACCGTGCGACCGGTGTGCTCAGCGGGTGCCGAGGCGGTCCGGGGCCGGGCGCGGGGCGGCCACCGGGGCCGCGGCGGTGTCCGGCGCCGTCGTGGTCGGTGCCGTCGTGGTCGGGGCGGCCGGGGTGGGGCGCAGCGGCCACCAGAGGGAGCGGCCGAGGAGAGCGGCCAGGGCCGGGACCACGCCGAGCGAGAGGACCAGGGCGGAGAGCAGGATGCCGAGGGTCAGCGAGAAGGCGATCTGCTCGCTGCCCGGGGTGGTCGCCAGGGTGGCGAAGGAACCGGCCAGGACGAGACCGGCCGTGGCGACGGTCGGGGCGGTGTGCCGGACGGCGCGGGCCACCGCGGCGCGGGGCGCACCGGGCCGCCGCATCTCCTCGCGGATGCGGTCGGTGACGAGGATGTTGTAGTCGGTGCCCAGGGCGACGACGAACAGGAACAGCACCAGCGGGAGCGTGAAGGCGACGCCCGGCTCGCCCAGGCCGTGCTGGAACAGCAGTGTGGCGGCGCCCAGGGTGGCGGCGAACCCGAGGCCGACGGCGAGCATCAGGACCACCGGGGCCAGCAGGCTGCGCAGGAGCAGCAGCAGGATCAGGGCGATCAGGGCGGCCGCGACCGGGAAGACCACGGTCAGGTCGTGGTCGACGGCGGTGGAGATGTCGGCGAAGACCGCCGCCGTGCCGCCGACGTGGGCGCTGGTCCCGGGCGGGGTGTGCGCGGCGACCGCGGCACGGACCGGGCCGGAGGCCAGGTCGCGGGCCTGCTGGCTCTGCGGGTCGGCGTTCAGGTAGACCTCGATCCGGGCCGCGCGGTGATCCTCGTTGAGGACGGTCCGGCCCACCTGGCCGACGCCCTCGACCCCGGTCAGGGCCCGGGAGAGGCCGTCGAACCGGCCGGCGTCGAGGGTGCCGCCGTCCTGGGCGACGAGGTAGACGGCCGTCGGGTCGGAGACGCCGGCCGGCAGGGCGCGGGAGATCTCCGCGGCGGTGGCCGCGGCCGCCGTCGTGGAGCCGTCCGCCAGGCTGTAGTCCATCCGCAGCCCGGCCGTGCCGGCGGCCAGCGCGCCGAGCAGGGCGACGGAGGCCGCCAGCAGCGCCAGCGGCCGGCGGGCGACGAGGCCGCCGAAACGGGCGGCGACGCCCTCACGCGGAACCCGCCGCAGACCGCGCGAGGGCCAGAACATCCCGCGGCCGCAGGCGGCGAGCAGGGCGGGCATCAGGGTGAGGCTGCCCAGCAGCATGACCAGCACCGCGACGGCGATGGCCGGGCCGAGCGAACGGAACTGGCCGAAGGTCGCCACGCCCAGGGTGGCGAAGGCGGCGACGATGGTCAGCGCCGCGGAGGTGATCGCGGTGCCCACCCGGCCCGCCACCTCGGCGGCCGCCTCCCGAGCGGGCTGGTCGGGCCGCGCCCGCAGGTGCTCGCGGAACCGGAAGAGCAGGAACAGCAGGTAGTCGACGCCGATGCCGAGCAGGACCACGGAGATCAGGCCCGGGGTGGAGGCGTCCAGCTTCAGACCGGCGAGCGCCGCCGCACCCGCCACGGCTCCGCCGGCCACGCCGCCGATCACGGCGACCGCGAGCAGCGGCAGCACGGCCGCGAGCACGCTGCGGAACACCAGCACGTTGAGCAGGACGATCAGCACCGTCACGAGGGCGCTGCCGATCATCGCGGCGGTCCGGTTGGCGTCGGCGCTGTCGGCGGCCTGGGCCAGGCCGCCGGTGAACCCGGTGCGCATCCCGAGGTCGGCGAAGCGCGCGCGGGCGTCGTCCCGGAAGGCCTTGTAGACGCCCTGCACCCCCTCCTCCGTCGCGTTGCCGGTCAGCTCGACCGAGAGCAGTTCGAAGGTCCGGTCGGGCGCCACCATGGCGGGCGCGATCCGGGGCGTCTGGGAGTGGTCGGGAACGAGGAACTTCGGCTCGTCCTCCTTCCTCGGCATGACGACCCGGCGCCCGGCGAGCTTCGCCGCCTCGGCCTCGACCTGCTGCTGGTCGGCGGCGGTGAGCGCCCCGCCGTCGGTCCGGGCGACCAGCACCGTGATCGTGGTGGCGTCCGGCTTCACGCCGAAGTTGTCCTCGGCGATGCGCAGCGCGGCGGCCGAGTCGTAGCTGCGCGGCAGGAAGTCCCCGCTCTGGGACCCGGTCACCCGGGACATCAGCATCGGTGCCAGGACGCTCAGCCCCATGCCCAGCACCGCCCAGACGGCGATGACCTTCCACGCGTGTCTGGTGGCGAATCCGGTCAGTGCGCGGATCACGATTCCTCCGGCTGATGGACGCGAACGTCGGTGTCGGCGCCGGGGGTTCCCGGCCTGTCTCCAGACCATCAGGGCGAGGGGGTCCCGGGCGTCCGGGCAGCGGACGATCCGCGCCGGGGCCCGCGGTCCTCCACCTGGGACGGAACCAGGACCGTGGTCCTGGTCCGCCCTCCCGGCGTCGGCCGCGGGGACCACGTCCGGGCTGGAGGGTCGGTGCCAGAATGGCTGCGTCAGTGATCAGCCGGGAGGACCAGATGAACGGGCGTCAGCGCGCCGGGGCGGCCGCGGGTACGGACGGCCCGCCGGAGGAACGGACGGCGAACGGCGTCGACGGGCGGCCGTGGCGTTGGACGGACGGGCTGCCGTGGACCCAGGGCGACGCCCTGGTGGCCGTCGGCGCCGGCACGGTCGACCTGCTCGGGTACCTGCTCCTCGACCGGATCGCCGACGGCCGGGGCATCACCGTGCCGGTCTTCGTCCTGGTCGCCCTCGCGGGCCTGCCGCTGCTCGCCCGGCGCAGCCGCCCGGTGCCGGCGCTCGCCGCCGTCCTGGTGCTCCAGACGGCCGTCGAGCTCTCCACCGCCCCGGCCGGCGCCCGGTTCGGCGCCGTCCTGACCGTCGCCCTGTACTCGGTCGGCCGCAACTGCACCGTCCAGGTCACGGTGGCCGCCGGCGCGGCGACGGCGGTGGTCACGCCGCTGAGCCAGGGCCACTTCCACTCCCTGACCTGGGAGGCGGTCATCGCCGCGCCCTTCTCCGCCGCCCTGGTGGGCGCCGCCGGTCTGGCGGTCTCGCGCTGGCAGCGGGAGGTGGCCGCCAACCGCCGACTGCTGGCAGACCGCGCGGTCGCCGAGGAGCGCCGCCGCATCGCCCGGGAGCTGCACGACATCGTGGCCCACCACATCACCACCATGCAGCTGATGGCCGGCGGTGCCCGGGCCAACCTCGGCAGGCCGGAGGTGGTCCGGGACGCCCTGGTCACCCTGGAGTCCTCGGGACGGCTGGCCCTGCGCGAGATGCGCCAGCTGCTGAACGTCCTGCGGACCGGCGACGAACCGGACGCCGCCCCGCCGTTGCCCCAGCCCGGGGCGGACGAACTCGACCGGCTGGTGGACGAGTCCTGCCTGGCCGGGCTGTCGACCGAGTTCACCGTCGACGGGCCCCGGCGACCACTGCCGCCCACCGTCGGCCTGACCGTGTTCCGGATCGTCCAGGAGGGCCTCACCAACGCTCGCAAGTACGCCGGCCCCGCCCGGGCCTCCGTCCGCCTGGCGTACCACCCGGACCGGGTCACCGTCGAGGTGCGGGACGACGGCGGCGGCGCGCCCCCGCCGGAGTGCGCCCCGGGTGCGGGCCGGGCGGGGTACGGCCTGATCGGCATGCGCGAGCGCGTCGCCCTGCACGGCGGCACCCTGGAGACCGGCCCGCAGCCGGGTGGCGGCTTCGCCGTGGTGGCCGAGCTGCCGCTGAGCTCCGCCGAATCGTCCGAGGCGGCCGTCCAGCACGGCGGGGCAGGCCGATGACCGACCCGACCAGCCGTGCCGACGGCAACGCCAACGACACCGGCACCGGCACCGACGGCGCCGGGCCCGCCCCGGCGATCAAGGTGCTCATCGTCGACGACCAGCCGCTGGTCCGCCGCGGCCTGTCCCTGATCCTCTTCCCCGACCCGTCCTTCGAGGTGGTCGGCGAGGCCGAGGACGGGGAGCGGGCCGTCGCCGCCGCCCTCCGGCTGCGCCCCGACGTCGTGGTGATGGACATCCGGATGCCCGTCCTGGACGGCGTCGGCGCGACCGGGGAACTGGCCCGCGTCCTGCCCGGCTGCCGGGTGCTCGCCCTCAGCACCTTCGACATGGACGAGTACGTGGTGGCCGCGCTGCGCGCCGGTGCCCACGGGTTCCTGCCCAAGGACGTCTCCCCGGAGGAGCTGGCCACGGCGATCCGGACCGTGCACGCCGGGGAGGCGGTGGTCGCTCCGCGCCTGCTCACCCGGCTGATCTCCGCCTACGTCCGGACGCCGGGCGCCACCGCCGCGCCGCCGGCCGCCGCCACCGGCACGGACGACCTCACGCCCCGGGAGGTCGAGGTGTGGCGGCTGATCGCCACCGGCCTCGACAACACCGCGATCGCGCTGGCCCTGGACATCAGCGTGTCGACGGTGAAGAACTACATCACCAGCATCTTCGGCAAGCTCGACGTCCGGGACCGCGCCCAGGCGGTCATCGCGGCCTACGAGTCCGGCCTGGTCACCGCCCGCACCGGGAACGGCGACCAGGCCGGAGGGCGCGCCTAGCCGAACGGCCGCGCGGGCCGCGACCGGCGGCCCGGAGAGCTCACCGGGCCGCCGCCTCCGGGAGGCACCGGCCGTCCCGGCCGACGAGGCGCATCCCTTCTAAGTCCACTGGATCGGCAGCGACTTGAGGCCGTTCTGGAAGTTGGAGACCAGGTGCCGCGGCGGCCGGCCCGGCACCAGCGCGAGCCCGGGCAGGCGCTCGATCAGCCGGCGCAGCATCGATCGCAGCTGGAGCCGGGCGAGCTGGGCACCGAGGCAGAAGTGCGGGCCGTGGCCGAAGCTCACGTGGTCGTTCGGGCTGCGGGTGATGTCGAAGCGGTCCGGCGCGGGGAACACCGCCGCATCGTGGTTGGCGGAGGCGTGGTAGACCACCACCTTGTCGCCCCGCCGGATCGTCCGGCCGCCCAGCTCCACGTCCCGCGTCGCCGTGCGGCGGAAGTCCGTCACCGGCGCCCAGTGGCGCAGCATCTCCTCGACCGCGGAGGGCACCAAGTCAGGGTTGGCGCACAGCAGTTCATACTGCTCCGGGTGGCCGAGCAGGGTGTACAGGCCGCCGGGCAGGCCGTTGCGGACGGTCTCGTTCCCGGCGACGGCGAAGAGGAAGAACATGGTCTCGAACTCCTCGGCCGTCAGCCCCGCTTCGAGCGTCCGGGAGAGCAGGCCGCCCGGGGCGGGCCGCCGGGCCAGGCCGTGGGCGTAGGCGAACATGTCCGCCAGCGCGGCGCGGGAGCGGGGGTTGACCGGGCGGCCGTCCGGGGCGGTCCGGGTGGTGGGGCGGTGGGCGAGCGCGGCACGGCCGAGCTCGGTGAGTGCGGCCGGCTCCACGGCGCTGGAGTGGGCGTAGTCGGCGTCCTGGTAGCCGATCACCCGGTTCGCCCAGTCCAGCAGCAGCAACCGGTCCTGCTCCGGCACGCCCATCACCCGGGCCAGTGTCCACACCGGCAGGTCGGCGGCGAGCCGGACGAAGTCCGCGCGACCGGCCGGCCGCACCTCCTCGATCAGCTCCCGCACCCGGCCGTCGACCGCCTCGGCCAGTTCTGCGAGGGCGCGCGGGGTGAACGCCGCGGCGACGATCCGGCGCAGCCGGGAGTGGTCGGGCGGGTCCTGGTTGAGCATCATCGCCCGGGCGAACTCCAGGTCCGCCGGGGTGTCGGGGTCGCGGATCTGGGTGGCTCCCAGGTGCGAGGAGAACAGCTCGGGGCTGCGCAGCACGTGCTTCACGTCCGCGTGCCGCAGCACCGCCCAGTACCCGGGACCTCCGGGCCACCCGCCGGTCGGAGGCTCCTCGACCCAACAGACGGGAACGGACTCGCGGAGTTTCCGCAAGAGTTCGTGAGGAACGCCGTGGGCGTAGGTGTCCGGGAGGAAGATCTGGTTGACGTACGCCTGATCGAGGGTCACATGGACGGACGGTACGTCAGGGTCATCACGATGTCATGGACGGTGAAAAGGTGTTCGAGTTCAATGGGATGGTCGGTCCGGACGATCGCCGCCTCGACGACGGCGGCGAGCGCTGGACCACGCCGCCGACCGGCGGGGCCACGACGGGCCACGCGCCGGCCGACCGGTTCCGGCCCGCCACCGAGGACGAGGCCGGACAGGCGCTCGGCGGCGACCGGTGCCACGAGGCGCGCACGTTCTGCTAGGGCACACCTCGCCGGCGGCCCGGTATTCCATGGCACGGTCCGTATGCGCCCCGCTAGACTCCGCCCGCTCGATCGCATGTGCGGTTTCCGTGAGCGAATCCTGTCCAAGGTGGGGGAAGTAGATGAACGTGCTGCCGATCGGCAGACGAGTACGACGAAGAGGAGGGGGCGGCGGCCGCGCAGCCGCCTCCGGGGCCCTGCTGCTGGCCGTCCTGGCCTCGCTGGTGGGCCAGGCCGTACCGGCCCGGGCCGCGGCGGCGACGGCGGCTGCTGCTGCCGCGCCGCAGGCGGGCGCCCCGGCCGGCCCGACCTCTAACCCTGACCCGACCCCGGCGCCCAACCCGACCGCGGGCGCCGTGCCCGCCGCGCCGGACCAGAAGGCCGACCAGGAGGCCCTCGCCCGCGAACTGCAGCAGGCCGACCCGAGCGGCCCGTGCCCGGCCTCGCTGCAGCCCGGCATCGTGACGGACTGCTCCGTCGACGCCAACGCGACCGCCGCCTTCACGCTCGACCTGCCGCAGCAGAAGGACCTGTTGCTCGTCCAGATCGTCCCCGCCCAGGGATCGATCACCCCGACCGTGGTCGCCCCGGACGGCACCGCCGTGGCCTGCGACGACCCGGTCGGACCGAGCTGGGGCAGCAACCGGACGCTGCGCTGCGCCACCACCCGGGCGGGCACCTACACGCTGAAGGTCGGCACCGGCAGCTCTCCGACCGGTCTCGCGCTCTCGTACCTGCCGCTGCTGTCCACCACGGCCTGCCGGACGGTCGGCGGCACCGACCTGGCCCTGGGCGCCCCGACCGTCTTCCACGGCTCCCTGGCCCTCGGCTCGGCCGCCGACTGCTATCAGCCGAGCGGCCTCACCGCCGGCGACGTGCTCCGCACCGAGGCCACCCAGCCGGGCGTCACCACCGTCGTCTACGACGCCACGGGCGCCGAGGTCTGCGGCAAGTCGGTCTACCCCGACTGCCGACTCACCGGCACCGCGCCGTTCCGGATCACCGCCCAGCGCTACAACGGCGCGGCCCAGGCGTACGACCTCTCCGCGGCACGGCTCTCCCACCCGGACGGCTGCGCGCTGATCGAGCCCCAGCCCTTCGGCGTCTCCCCGGACCTGACCTCGACCGCGCGGTGCCGGACGCTGCGCGTCGCGGAGGCCGCGCGGTACGTCTTCGCCCCGGTCAAGGACGACGGCTCCGGCGTCACCGGAAGGCTGTTCGCGGCCGACGGCACCGCGCAGGGCGGGCCCTGCGCGCCGTCCTCCTGCGACCTGACGCCGGGTGACTACACCTGGACCGTCGACGCGTACACCGCCCCGGCGGGCGCGTTCGGCATGGCCTTCCACTCGGCCAAGGAGGCCCGGGGCTGCGTCGCGGCCAACGACACCGGTCTGACGGCCGGTCCGGCCACGGGCGCCTTCGGCGGGCCCGGCCAGCAGCTCTGCCTGACCCTGCCGACCGCCTCCGGCAAGGGCGTCTACCTGATCAACCGGCCGCCCGCCGACGGCGCGGCGGTCGTCGGCCAGGTCGCCGACGCCTCGGGCGCCAAGCAGTGCGACGTCGGCAACGCGACCACCGTCTGCCGGCTGACCGGCACCGCCCCGTTCCGCGTGGTGCTGACCGGAACGCCGTCCAAGGCCTACGGACTGGTGGTCCACCGGACCGAGGAGCCCGGCGGCTGCACCGCTTGGTCGCAGAGCGGGCTCGACGGCACCTGGGGCGTCGAGGTCCCGCTGACGGCATCCGCACCGCAGGCCTGCCTGGCCCTGCCCGCGGACCGGCACTCCGTCTCCGAGTTGATCGACTACACCAACATCAGGAACCAGCTCAACGCCGAGGTGACGGTGTTCGACTCGGCCGGTGCACCGGTCTGCACCGCGGTCTCGTACGGGAACTCGGCCAAGACCTGCCGGTTCGCCGCCGACGTCCCGTACACCGCGCTGCTGAGCGGCTGGGGAGGGACGGACACGTACAAGATCGCCCGGCGTGACATCTCCCAGAGCGCTAACTGCCTGATCCCGGCCTCGACCAAGGTCGGCGGCCCTGGCACCTCCTTCGACCTGAGCTCGGCGCTCGACGCCCGCTGCGTCCGGCTCACCGGCGCGAGCAGTGACAAGTACACGCTGGGCATCCGGACCTCGGACGGCCCGTACGGAAAGAACGCGCTGCTCAGCGTGATCGACGGCGAGGGCAAGCCGCTCTGCACCCAGTTCGGTGTCGCCTGCCGACTCACGGGGTCGAGCACGTACACCGCGGTCGTGCTCGCCTCCGGATACCAGGGCAAGCCGATCCACACCAGCGTGGACGCCTGGAAGTTCCGGACAGCCGAGGGCTGGGCTCCCGAGTGTGCCGCGAACCCGGCCTCCGTCGACGGCTTCCCACAGCACAGCGGGGTGTTCACCGAGGAATCAACCGCCTACTGCGCGGTGGTCGACATGAAGGCCAACCAGTCCTTCAACGTGGTCGGCACCAGCAGCGCCACCGGACTTGACGACATTCCGCGGCTGCGCCTGTTGCGGGGCTCCCAGTGGAAGGAGGAGTCCGGCTACCAGTGCACCTCCACCTACGGGGCCTTCGGGGGCCGATGCCTGTCCGACTCACAGGCCGAGCAGGCCGTGCTGGTCGTGAGCACCGCCATGGCGGGCACGCCGGTCGAGTACAGCATGCAGGGCACCTGCGACTCCGCCTGCCCGATACCGCGGCCGCGGCCCGCCCTGGCCTCGGTCAGCCCCTCCACCGGCGCCGCCGGGACGAGGGTCCAGGCCGTGGTCCGGGGCACCGGGCTGCACCTGGGCAGCAAGGCGAAGCTGGTGGGCAGCGGCGTCTCCGGCACGCAGTTCCCGGAGACGCTCTCGGTGAACGCCGACGGCACCGCGCTCGACGTGCTGCTCGACACCAGGAACGTGGCGCCGGGCACGTACGGCATCGAGATCGACGGCGTCTACGGGGTCTCGCTCCCCGACGCCTTCACCGTCACCGCCGCCACCGCCCCGTCGAAGAGCCGGTTCGTCCCGATCGACGCGGTCCGCTTCCTGGACACCCGGGACGGCACCGGCACCCCCGCCCAGCGGGTCGGCCCCGGCGGCGTGGTCAACCTCCAGGTGGCCGGCGTCAACGGCATCCCGGCCACGGGCGTCACCGCCGTCGTCATGAACGTCATCGCCGTCGACCCGACCGGCTCGGGCCACGTCACCGTCTACCCCGACGGCCGGCCGCTGCCGTTCGCCTCCAACCTCAACTACGAGGCGGGGAAGATCATCCCGAACCTGGTGACGGTGCCGGTCGTCAACGGCAAGGTCAACCTGCGCAACAGCGCGGGCGAGGTCGACCTGGTCGCCGACGTCGCCGGCTACTACACCGACGCGGCCACCGGCTCGGCCTTCTCCCTGATCACCCCGGCCCGCTTCCTGGACACCCGGGACGGCACCGGCACCCCCGCCCAGCGGGTCGGCCCCGGCGGCGTGGTCAACCTCCAGGTGGCCGGCGTCAACGGCA